>JAKAZP010000133.1 GCA_021815905.1 Pseudomonadota bacterium
GCGCCCGACGGCCCAGAGCACGCAGTCGCAGGGCCCGATCCTGCGGCCGTCCCGCACGGAGATCTCCATGGCGCCACCGGCGGCGGCCTCGAGCCCGGAGGGCCACGCGTTGCGGACGATCTCCACGCCCTGCTCGCGCAGAATCCGCAACATCGATTCCCCGAGCATGGCATCGAACTGCTTGAGCGCGGTCTCGCCGCGCAGCACGAGCGTGACGGCCGAGCCCAGAGCGGCGAAGATGCCCGTGAGCTCGATCGCGATGTAGCCGCTGCCGACCACCGCGACCCGCCCGGGCCGGCGCGGCAGCTCGAAGAAGCCGTTCGAGGTGATGCCGAGCTCGGCGCCGGGAATGGGCGGCAGGAGCGGCCGTCCGCCGGTGGCGATGACGATGTGCGGCGCGGCGAGCGCCTCGCCGGCCGCCGACACGATGCCCGGCTCGAGGAAGTGCGCCCGGCCGCGCACCAGCGCGATGCCCCGGCGCGCGAGATTGCCTTCGTAGATGCCGTTCAGGCGCAGCACGTAGGCGTCGCGCTTCTCCTTCAACAGCGCCCAGTCGTGAGCGCCTCGCGTCAGCTCGAAGCCGTAGCCGGGCGCATCGTGCAGGCCTTCGGCGAGATCGGCGGCATTCCACATCACCTTCTTCGGGACGCAGCCGACGTTCACGCACGTGCCGCCCAGGCGATCGGACTCGATGAGCGCCACGCGGGCGCCGTGCTCCGCCGCGCGCTGCGCCGCGGCCAGCCCGCCGCTCCCGCCCCCGATGACGATCAGATCAAACTCGCCCATGAGAGGATTCTAGCTGGCAAAATACCCCCATGACGGACAATCCCCTGCTGGCCGCGGAGCCGCTGCCGCCGTTCCCGCGCATCCGACCGCAGGATGTGGAGCCCGGCGTGCGCGAGTCGCTCGGCCGGGCACGCGCGGGCATCAAGGAGCTCGCCGGCCGGGAGCGACCGACGTTCGCGAGCGTGGTCGAGCCGCTCGAGGAGCTGCAGCACGGAGTCGCCCGCACGTGGTCGCCGGTCGCGCACCTCAACGCCGTGCTCAACTCCGAGCCGCTGCGCGCCGCCTACAACGCCTGTCTGCCGCTGCTGTCGGCCTATCAGACCGATCTCGCGCAGAGCGAGCCGCTCTACCAGGCCTATCGCGCCATCGAGGAGCGCGAGGGCGACGCGCTCGATTCCACGCAGCACCGGGTGCTCGAGCACGCGCTGCGGGACTTCCGCCTCGCCGGTGTCGGGCTCGATCCGGCGGACAAACAGCGCTTCAAGGCCGTGATGCTGGAGATCACGCAGCTGCAGGCCAAGTTCGAAGAGAACGTGCTCGATGCGACCAACGGCTGGAGCCATCCGGTCACCGATCCGGCGCTGCTGCGCGGGCTCAACGACATGCTGGTCGATCAGGCGCGCCGGCGCGCGCACGAGCAGCACCTCGAAGGGTGGATCCTGGCGCTCGATCAGCCGACTTACGTCGCGGTCGTGACCGACGCGGAGTCGGAAACCCTCCGGCGCGCGTTCTACGAGGCGTGGACCACGCGCGCCTCGGATCGCGGCCCGAATGCGGGCCGCTGGGACAACGCGCAAGTCATGGAACAGCTTCTGCGCAAGCGTTACGAGGCGGCGCGCATCCTCGGCTTCGGCAACTACGCCGAGTACGCGCTCGCGACGCGCATGGCGCACACCGTCGGGGAGGTCCTGCAGTTCCTCGAGGAGCTGGCGCGCTCGGCCCGGCCGGCGGCGCGTGCGGAGTTCGCGGAGCTCGAGGCGTTCGCCGGGCGTCCGCTCGCCGCCTGGGACGTCGGCTTCTACGCCGAGCGGCTGCAGCGCGAGCGCTACGCGATCTCCCAGGAGGAGCTGCGGCCGTACTTTCCGCTCACGCGCGTGCTCGAGGGATTGTTCGAAGTGGCCGAGCGGCTGTTCGAGGTGCGCATTCGCGAGCGCCAGGGGGCGCCCGTGTGGCACCCGGACGTGCGCTTCTTCGAGCTCGAGGATTGCGCGGGCCGGCCGGTCGGCAGCTTCTATCTCGATGCCTACGCGCGGGCGAACAAGCGCAGCGGCGCCTGGATGGACGAATGCGTCGGGCGCAAGCGCCTGCCTTCGGGCTCGGCGCTTCCGGTCGCGTACCTCGTCTGCAACGTGCTGCCGCCGGGAGAGGATCGGCCCGCGCTGCTGACACACGACGACGTGCTCACCCTGTTCCACGAGTTCGGCCACGGGCTGCATCACCTGCTCACGCGAGTCGACTATCCGAGCATCGCCGGCATCAACGGCGTCGCCTGGGATGCCGTCGAGCTGCCGAGTCAGTTCATGGAAAACTACGCCTGGCATCCCGAAGTGCTCAGCCGGATCTCGAGCCATTTCCAGACCGGCGCGCCGCTGCCGGCGCAGACTCAGGAGCGTCTGCGCGCGACGCGCAGCTTCCACGCGGGCCTGCAGATGGCGCGGCAGCTCGAGTTCGCGCTGTTCGACTTCCGGCTGCACGCCGAGTACGACCCGCAGCGCGGGGGGAGGGTGGCGCAGCTGCTCGATGAGGTGCGCCGGCAGGTGGCCGTCGTGCCGGCGCCCGAGTGGAACCGCTTCGCGAGCAGCTTCGGACACATCTTTGCGGGCGGCTACGCCGCCGGCTATTACAGCTACAAGTGGGCCGAGGTGCTGGCCGCCGATGCCTTCTCGGCGTTCGAGGAGCGGGGGGTTTTCGACCGCGCCACCGCCCGGCGCTTCCTCGACTCCATCCTGTCCCGGGGCGGCAGCCGGGACGCCCTCGAGGCGTTCATCGAGTTCCGGGGGCGCCCCCCGCGGATCGAGCCGCTCCTCAGACAGCACGGCATCGCCGCCCCCGGGGAGCTCGCGAGCTGAGGGCTCCCGGCGCCTCCGGCGCCGCTCCAGGGGCGGCCCCCCTTCCCGGCGAGCCCGTCATCGGGGCCCGGCGCGTCAAATTGTGTACTGTGTCGCAGATCAGGGCCCGAGGAGCACCCTAGACTCTTTCGAGTTTCGCTCCCGGAAGCGGCACGTAAGCCGTACAACGATTAGAATGACCAGCGCCCGGCGCAGTGATTTCGACGTCACCAATTCGGTGCAGGTGAGCTCCCCCGGAGCGGTCCTGCGCGCCGTCGAGACGCTCTATTCCCAGACCTGGCCCGGGGCCACCCTCGAGCCTCTGCGCCGGTCGTTCGACCATTTCGAGCGGCTGTTCGCGGGCGAGATTCCGGGCTTCCACGGCGTCGATACCGTCTACCACGACCGCCAGCACACTCTCGACATCACCCTCGCCCTCGCCCGGCTGCTGGTGGGCTACGAGCGCCAGTGCGCACCGGACGAGCGCCTGGGCTTCGAGCGCGCCGCAACCGGGCTCATCACCGGGCTGTTCCACGACGTCGGCTATCTGCGCCGGGTCGAGGAGAAGGACTCGCGCAACGGCGCCGAATTCACCCGGATTCACGTCTCGCGGGGGGCCCGGTTCCTCGAGGAGTACCTGCCGCGGATCGGCTTCGGCCCCTGGACCCGGGTGGCACGCGAGATCATCCACTTCACCGGCTACGAAGTGCCGTTTCCCCGGATCGAAGCGGCTCTCGAGGATCCCCGCGACATCGTCGCGGGCCACCTGCTCGGCACCGCGGACATGATCGCCCAGATGGCCGACCGCTGCTATCTGGAGAAGTGCCGCGATCGGCTGTACGCGGAGTTCGTCCTCGGGGGGGTGGCGCTGCCGATCGCCTCCAACGGCGGCCGGCAGGTCAAGTACGCCTCGGGGCTCGATCTGCTGCGCCAGACGCCGGAGTTCATCAGCGAGGTGCGCGAGAAGCGTCTGGACGGGGATTTTCGCGGCGGTTACCGCTATCTCGAGATCCTCTTCGGCGGCCGCAACCCCTACATGGAGGCCATCGACCGCAACGTCGATTACCTGCGCCGGGTGCTGCGCAGCGAGAACTGGCGGCTGCTGCGCCGCAATCCGCCGGTGTTCGCCGCCGAGGCCGACCCCATGTCCACCACGCGCGGGCTCATGGTCGGATACATCAGGAAGGTCTGGGCCGGCTATTAGGTAGCGCTGGATCCGGGCTCCTGCCCGTCCCAGCGCGCCTTGGGCAAGCGGCGCCGGCCCGAAAGCGAGCCCGCGCCCGGCCGCTTCGCCCGCGCCTTTCGGGGGTAATATGGGCGGGCCGTGAATGTCGCCAATCTCAAGCTGAAGTACGCGAGCGGCGCGCTCGTCACCGTGCTGCTCGCAACGCTCGTGGTGGGCGGCTGGGCGCTGTGGCGCCGCGCGCTCGACCCGATGACGCTGTTCGCCGCGCTCGCCCTCGCGCTCGCCGCCAGCGTCGCGGCCGCCGCGCTCGCCTGGCGCGCCGCACGCGGCATCCAATCCTCCACCTCGGCCCTGATCAGGAGCGCCGAGCGGGTCGGCCAGGGAGATTACAGCCGCCCGGTCGAGGTGCGGCGGCGGGACGTCATCGGCGAGCTCGAGCAGGCGCTCGAGCGCATGCGCGCGCATCTGCGCCACTCGACGGTCAACAAGAGCTATCTGCACAGCGTGCTCAACAGCATGACCGATGCGGTGTTCGTCACCTCTCCGGACGGGGTGGTGAAGCTGGCCAACACCGCCGCGTGCAAGCTGCTCGGATTCCGCGAGGAGGAGATCCTCGGGCGCAGCATCGTGCTGACGCTCGAGGAGCGCGAGCGCGAGGGCTTCGACCTGCTGCAGGCGGCCCAGGAGACGCGCGAGACCGTCGTGCGCACGCGCGACGGCCAGACCATCCCGGTCTCGCTCACCGGCTCGCGCATCGAGAGCGACGACCCGCAGTTCCAGGGCAGCATCTTCGTCGCCCGCAACATCACCGAGCGCAAGCGCGCGGAGCGGCGCATCCGCTACCTCGCCCGTTACGATGCCCTCACCAAGGTCGCCAACCGCATGCAGTTCCATCACCTGCTGCAGCAGGCGATCGCGCGCGGCCTGCGCAGCGGCCACGCCGTGGCGCTGCTTTATCTCGACATGGACCGCTTCAAGGAAGTCAACGACACCTTCGGTCACGACACCGGCGACCGGGTGCTCGAGGTGCTCGCCGAGCGCCTCACCCGCTCGCTGCCGAAGGGCGCGACGCTCGGCCGTCTGGCGGGCGATGAGTTCGCGCTGTTCATCGAGGGACTGCCGCCGGAAACCGACAACCGCGGACCGATCGCTCATCTGGTGCGCTCGGTGCTGACGGATGTCAACCGGGCGTTCCAGCTCAACCAGCACGAGGTGTTTCTCACGGCGAGCATCGGCATCGCCTTCTGCCCGCGCGATGCCGAGAACGTCATCGACCTGATCCGCAATGCCGATGCCGCGATGTACTACTCGAAGCAGAACGGCGGCAACACGTTCGCGTTCTACTCGCCGGAGATGAACGCCGCCGCCGTCGAGCGGCTGATGCTGAAGAGCAAGCTGCGCCGGGCGCTCGAGCGCGACGAGCTCGTGATCCGGTATCAGCCGAAGGTCGATCTCGCCAACGGCCGGGTGATCGGCGCGGAGGCGCTGCTGCGCTGGCGCCTGCCGGGCCACGGCGACATCCCGCCGGCGCGCTTCATTCCGCTCGCCGAGGAGACCAACCTGATCCTCGACATCGGCGAGTGGGTGCTCAACCACGTCTGCCTCGATTACCGCCAGATGCAGACCGAGGGCGGCGACCCGGGACGCATCTCGCTCAACCTGTCGCTCAAGCAGTTGCGCCAGGCGAGCTTCATCCTGCGCTGCCGCTCGGTGTTCCGCCGCCACGGCGTCTCTCCGTCCTCCTTCGAGCTCGAGATCACCGAGACGACGCTGATGGCCGACGCCAAGCGCACCCTGCGCCTGCTCGATGAGCTCTACGCGATGGGCCTGCACCTGTCGATCGATGATTTCGGAACGGGCTACTCCTCGCTGTCGGCGCTGCAGCAATTTCCCATCGACACTCTGAAGATCGACCAGTCCTTCGTGCGCGACGTCGGCGAGAACCCGGGCAACGCGACCCTGGTGCGCACCATCATCGAGATGGGACGGAGTCTCGAGATGGAGGTCATCGCGGAAGGCGTCGAGTCGGTGAGTCAGCTCGCCTTCCTGCGCCGCAACGGCTGCCACTACGCGCAGGGGCGCCTGTTCGGAGAGCCCTGCACCGCGGATGAGCTGCTCGCGCTGCTCAAGCGCCAGAGCGCCGGCGGCGCCCCGTTCGCGGCGCTCCTGCACCAGGGCGAGGACAAGGCCGCCAACCGCTCGGCGTAGCGGCAGCCTCGCACGGTCCATGCTGTCTCTGTCCGAGGTGCGCCTGCGGCGCGGGCCGCAGGCTCTGGTCGAGTCCGCGAGCCTCACCATCCATCGGGGCGAGAAGGTCGGCGTCGTCGGGCGCAACGGCTGCGGCAAGTCGACGCTGCTCGCGCTCATCCGCGGCGAGATCGCCCCCGATGCGGGCGAGTACGACGCGCCTCCCGGGCTTGCGATCGCGTCGGTGGCGCAGGAGCTCCCCGACACCGATGCGACGCTGCTCGATCACATCCGTGACGGGGATCTGGAGCTCATCTCCCTCGAGCGGCGGATCGCGGCCGCCGGGCGCGACCACGCCGCGGGCGAGCGCCTCGCCGCCCTTCATGCCGAATACGAGCACCTCGACGGATACACCGCGAGGAGCCGCGCCGCGCGGCTCGCGGCCGGAGTGGGTTTCGCGCCCGAGGACCTCGAGCGCTCGCTGCGCCAGCTCTCCGGAGGGCTCAAGATGCGCGCCAACCTGGCGCGCGCGCTCATGCGCCGCTCGGACGTGCTGCTGCTCGATGAGCCCACCAATCACCTCGATCTCGATGCGGTGCTCTGGCTCGAAAGCCACCTGGCGCGCTACGCGGGCACGCTGCTGCTCGTGTCGCACGATCGGGAATTCCTCGACGGCGTGGTCGGCCGCATCGTGCACATCGAAGCCGGCCGGCTGCGCGCCTACGCGGGCAACTACAGCGCCTTCGAGACGCAGCGCGCGGCGCAAGCCGAGCGTGCGAGCGCGCTCCTCGCGGGGCGCATGCGCGAGCGCGAGCGCATCGAGAGCTTCGTGGCGCGCTTCCGGGCGCAGGCCACCAAGGCGCGGCAGGTGCAGAGCCGGCTCAAGTGGCTGTCCCGGTTGCCGGCGGTCGTTCCCGCGCATGTCGAGGAA
>JAKAZP010000134.1 GCA_021815905.1 Pseudomonadota bacterium
GCAGCGGCAGGAACGTGCGCTTGACGCCGGCGAACTCGCTCTTGATGCGCTCCTCCGAGGGGTCGAGCACCACCGAGGAGCGCTCGCCGAAGACCAGCTCCTCGACCTCGATGAATCCGAACAGCTCCCCGTGAGTCACCTTGCGGGCGTAAACCTCATAAACCTTGCCTTGATTCACGAACACGATGCGAAAAATGTGACTGGCTGCCATGGCGAAGGTCAGGCCCGCTGCTAGTTTGGGGGAGCCATTATATTGCCGGGAGAGCCGGGGAATGCGCTGCGCCCGCCGGATACCGGTCTTTTGCACCCTGCGGCCAGCCCGAAGAAGACCATGACGCTTCGCCTGCGCATCGTCAGCGATCACCGGCGCCAGCTCGGCGAGCGGCAAAGCATCGAATTGACGGGCGGCGGCGCCATCGGACGCTCGACGGACAACGACTGGGTGCTGCCGGATCCGCTGCGCTATGTCTCGGCCCACCACGCGCGAGTGCATCTTCGCGACGGCGGCTACTACCTCGAGGACACGAGCACCAACGGCGTGTTCGTGAACGATGAGTCCGAGCCCCTCTCGAGGCTCGGACCGGCGGGCTACCGCTTGAGGAGCGGGGACCTCCTGCGTTTCGGGGAGTACCAGGTGGTGGTCGCACTCGAGACCGAAACGGCCCGGCAGATCCCCGAGCTCGATGCGGCCGCGGCGGTGCCCACGAGCATCCATGCGCTGCATCCCCTCGGACGCGCCGCCCAGACCGATATCGGCGCCGTGCTCGACCTCGACGAGCTGCTCGTCACCGACGCCTCGGGAAGCTTCGAGCCGGTGAATGCCTACGGCCAGGCGGTGCGCCCGGCGCGCGTATCGAGCCAGGCGGCGGCCCGGCCCATACCCGTGCCCGACCCGAACGACGACTCGCTCGCGCGCCGCATGACCCGCCTGGCGCGCGCGGCGCGCGAGGCCAAAGGCGCAACCGCCGCGGCGCTCTACGACGTGCACTCTGGGCTCGAGGCGCTCTGCCGCGGAGCCGGCATCGAGGCGGAGCGGCTTCCTCCGGAGGCGCAGACCCGGATGCTGCATCTTGCCGGGCAGCTGCTGCGGGAGGCGCTGGTGGGCCTGAAGGATCTCGAGCGCTCGCGGGTCGAGATCCGCGACCGCTTCCGCATCGAGCTGCCGCCCCCGGAGCCGGACGATCCGCGTCCCTCGCTCGATCGCTCGACGGTCGATGAGCTCATGGTGAGACTCCTGGTCGAGCACGAGAGCCGCAGCATCGACGCCGTGCAGTGGCTGCGGGAGCACCACGAGGAGGCCAAGGCGCACGAGCAGGCGTGCGCGCGGGCGATGCGCGCCGCCTTCGTCGAGTTCCTCGACCGGCTGGACCCCGCGGAGCTCGAGGCGCGCTTCGAGCGCGCGGCGAGGCGCGGCAAGGCGCGCTCGGCCGACAAGGCGCAATACTGGGAGCTGTTCACGACCTTCTACCGCAATCTGATCGAGATGCCGGCGGACCACCTGCCGCACACCTTCATCGAGGCGTTCGCCACCGCCTACCGTGAGACGCTGAAGAAGTAGCGCCCATCGGGCGCCTCGGCTCTCGATCCCGTATGCTGACTGCCCGGGCTCCGGGGCGCGCGCCCGAGCCCCCGCGGGAGATCGTCCATGAGCGCGAGCAAGCGCGACGAGAGTGGCGGCGCATCGGCATCACCGACCCGCCGCGAATTCATGGCCGCCTCGGCGACCCTCGGCCTGGCGGCGGCCGCGGGCGTCGCTCTGGCGAGCGAGGCCCCCGTCCTCGAGCACGAGGTCGACATTCCGACGGCGGACGGCCGCTGCGATGCCGTCTTCATCCATCCGACCGCCGGCGTTCATCCCGGAGTCCTCATCTGGACCGACATCTTTGGGCTCCGGCCGGTCTTCCGCGCCATGGGCAGGCGTCTGGCGGCGCGGGGCTACTCGGTGCTGGTGCCCAATCCCTTCTACCGGACCGCTCGGGCGCCGCTCATCACGGATGTGCCGCATTTCGATTTCGGCAACCCCGCGGACCGGGCGAAGCTCGAGCGCTGGACCTCCCCGCTGGCGCAGCCGGGTCCCATCGAGCGCGACGCCGAGGCGTACGTGGGCTTTCTCGATGCGCAGCGGCAGGTGAGCCGGGGGCGAAAGCTCGGCACCCAGGGGTACTGCTGGGGGGGAGCGGCGGTGTTCCGCACGGCCGCCCGGGTGCCCGAGAGGATCGGGGCCGCCGCGACTTTCCACGGGGCGGCCCTCGTCACCGACAAGCCCGACAGCCCCTACCGTCTCATACCCAGAATCCGGGCACGGATGTACGTCGCGATCGCCGCGAGCGACGACGCCCGCCAGCCCGATGCCAAGGACAAGCTGCGCGAGGCCTTCTCCGCTGCGCACGTGAGCGCCGAGGTCGTGGTGTATCCCGGCACCCAACACGGCTGGTGCATCGCGGACATGCCCTTGCACGATGGCAGGCCGGTCTACGACCCGGCCGACGCCGAGCGAGCCTGGGGCAAGCTGCTCGATTTGTACCACGCCACTCTCGCCTGAGCCGCGCGTGGCCTTCGCTGCCTCCCCGCTCCATCCGATTGCGCCCGGGCCCTTGAAGCCGCGCGCGGATTAGGGGCCGTGGCGGCGCCGTTCCGCCCCCTTCGCGGGGTGAAGGTCCTCGACCTCTCGCGCGTCCTCGCGGGACCGTGGGCGACGCAGAATCTCGCCGATCTCGGTGCCGACGTCATCAAGGTCGAAAAGCCGGGGGCAGGCGATGAGACGCGCCGCTGGGGACCGCCGTTCGCGAGAGCGCTCGATGGCACGCCGGGGGATGCCACCTACTTCTTCTGCTGCAATCGGGGCAAGCGCTCCATCACGGTGGATTTCACCCAGCCGGACGGCGCGGCGATCCTCGAGCGCATCGCGGCCAGCGCCGACGTACTGGTGGAAAACTACAAAGTGGGCGCGCTCGCGCGCTACGGACTCGATCATGCCTCGGTGCGAGCGCTCAATCCGCGGCTCATCTACTGCTCGATCACGGGCTTCGGTCAGAGCGGCCCCTATGCCGGAAGGCCGGGCTACGATGCGCTCATCCAGGGCATGGGCGGCCTCATGAGCGTGACGGGCGAGCCGGACGACAAGCCCGGCGGAGGCCCGCAGAAAGTCGGCGTTGCCATCGTCGATCTCATGGCCGGAATGTACGCGACCAGCGCGATCCTGGCGGCGCTCATCGAGCGGGCGAGCTCGGGCACCGGAACCCACATCGACACCGCGCTCCTCGACGTCGAGGTGGCCACGCTCGCCAACCAGGCGAGCGCGTGGCTCATCGGCGGGGCGCTCCCGCGGCGCTACGGCACCGGTCATCCCTCGATCGTTCCCTACCAGGCTTTTGCCTGCGCCGACGGGCACGTGATGCTCACCCTCGGCACCGATGGTCAGTTCGCGGCGTTCTGCCGCGCGGCGGACTGCCCGGATCTCGCGACGGATCCGCGCTTCCGCGACAACGCCGGCCGGGTGCGGCATCGCGAGGCGCTCCTCGCGCTGCTCGCTCCGGTCCTTGTGCGACGGGGATGCGCGGAGTGGGTCACGCTCGCGCAGACGCACGGCTTCCCCTGCGGTCCCGTCAACACCCTCGACCGGGTGTTCGCCGACCGCCAGGTCCTCGCCCGCGAGCTCACCCCCGCGCTCGAGACCCCTCGCTACGGCCGCCTGCCGACCGTGGCGAGCCCGATGCGCTTCGCGGGCAGCCCCGCCGTCTCCCCGCTCCCCCCGCCCGCCCTAGGCGGCGCGACCGAGGAAGTCCTGCATGAGCTCGGCTACTCGGGCGATGAGATCGCCGACCTGCGATCGCGCGGGGTGATCTGACGGCTCACCTCGGCGCCGCGACTCGCACTCCGGCGTACACCCCGAAGCCCGGCTGCAGGAAGCCGAGCGGCTCCTGGTAGCGCCGATCGAGCAGGTTGTCGATGCGGGCGAAAACGGTCAGGCGCGGCCCGAGGCGATAGCTGCCCGCGACGTTGACCACCGCGTACCCGGGGGCCTCGTCTCCCGGAGCCGTGTTGGGGTTGTTGCGGTTGTAGTCATCGATCCAGTGGCTCACCGCGATCCAGCTGCCGGAGAGGGTGAGCGAGTCGAGCGGCTGCCAGGTGACCGTGAGGCTTCCCTTGTGCTCGGGACGGCGTTGCAGCGGCGCCCGGGTGATGGCATCGACGGCGTGCGTCAGCGTGTAGTCGGCCCGGACGCGGAGCGCCGGATCGGGGCGCCACTCGGCGAAGCTCTCGATTCCATGCGTCACGGCGCGCCCGGTGTTCACGTAGCTCGTGAAGGTGGCCTCGATGAGGTCGCGGATGTCGTTGCGGTAGTACGTGGCCCCGAAGCGCAGCGCCCCCCCGAGCGCCGGTTGCACGAAGCCCACGTCGTAACCCCTCGACTGCTCCGGCTTCAGGAGCGGATTGGCGAAGAAGAAAAAGGCCGGGTAACTGACATACAGGTCCCCGAGCGTCGGCGCCTTGAAGCCCGTGCCGTAGCTCGCCTTGAGCCGGGTGCCGATCCGCGGCAGGATCAGCGCCGGCGCCAGCCGCCAGGTGACGTGGCCGCCGAAGGTGTCGAAGTCGTCGTAGCGCACGTTCGCCACCACGAACACTCGCCGCCAGGCGCTCGACTGCAGCTCCGCGTAGGCGCCCGTGTCGGCCTGACTGGCATCCGTCTCCGGATTGTTCTGTCGCAGGTAATCCCGCTTGCGCGAGGCCCCGAGCACGAAGGTGACGCCCGGTCGGGCAACGATGACGTTGCGCCAGTCGAGCTCGATGCGCTTGCCCGCGTCGTACTGGGCGAGGGAGTCCGGACTCGCATCGAGTGTCCGCGAGCTCGAGTAGTTGACTCCGGCGTAGCTCTTGAGCCGCCCGGCGAAGAAGGAGCTCGCGAGCTCGGCGCGCGAGAAGGCCTGACGGTCGGACTGCAGACTCTGGGTCGGGGAGGGAAAATACACGAACGTGGCGTCGTTCAGGCTGTCGCCGGTGAACCAGTAGCTCGAGCGGGTGTATCGCCCGATGTAGTCGACGGACAGGTGCCGATCGATCGTGGCCCCGAGCCGGGTCGAGAACGTCAGGTTGTCGTAGAAGTCGTCGTTGCGCTTCTCTCCCGGCAGGAGCGCATCGAGCGGCGTCACGGGCGTGCCGGTCGCGCGGTAATGACTGACATCGAAGCGGTAGTCGAACACCGACTTCGAGCCCCCGAGGCTCAGCATCTGATTGAAGGTGCCGAAGGATCCGCCCTCGGCCGTCGCGCTCACCGCGAGCGGCCCATGGCCTTTCCGGGTGATGATGTCGATCACCCCGCCGATCGCATCCGATCCGTACAGTCCGCTCTGGGGCCCGCGCAGAACCTCGATGCGGGCGATGTCGCTGGTCAACAGCTGACCGAAGTCGAACGAGTCGTTGGGACTCGCCGGGTCGGCCACGTCGATGCCGTCGATCAGCACCTTGACCTGGCCGGCGTCGGTGCCGCGCATGAATACCGAGGTCTGCCCGCCGGGACCGCCCTCCTGCACCACGTTGAGGCCGGGCACCGCCGCGAGCGCATCCGGCACGGTGCGCAGTTGCCCGGCGGCGAGCTGTGCGGCGGTGATGACCGTGATGCTGCTGCCGATGTCGCTCACCGGTGTCGGCACCGTCGTCGGCGAGGTCACCAGAACCAGCGGCAGCAGGGGCGGGTTGGCGGGAGCGGAGGCGTCCTGGCCGGACGCCCGCAACGGGGAAAACGCGGCGAGCGCGGCCGCGAGCACGGGCGCGCCGAGCCGCGGCCGGTATCGAGTCTGAAGGGAGCGCATGGAGCCTCGCGATGACGTGACACGTCACCGCGGAACCAGGGCCGTTTGTTGCGCGCCTCCTTACGGGCAGCGCTACGGCTCCGTCGAGGTACCCCGCTCGACGTGTCCGCGCGTGACCACGGCGATGGCAGGTCTCCTGGCTCGCGGATCATCGTCTTGCGCCGCCTTCCCGGTTGCCCAGTGGCTGAACTGGCGCTCGACTCGCCGCTTACAGTTGCGGGGGCAGCCGCGGCTTGGGTCTTCCGACCGCACCGCGTTCCCTCTTAGTCCCCGAAGGGAACCATCGGGGCGCATGTTGCGATCGGCCCGTCGAGGTGTCAAGTCAGCTCGCCGGCGAGGACGGCCAGCAGCCCCCCGGGCACCCACATCGCCATGCCGCCGAGCTCCTGGTCCATGACGGGGGAGACCGGCAGGAAGCGGCCGTGGACCGCGTACGTCGGCGTGCGGCTCAGCCGGCCGCGCGGATCCGCTCTCGCTCCGCCTCGATGCGACCGCTGTCGGCGAGCTCCACGCCGGAGGCCGTCAGAGCCGCGCGGGCGCCCGCCACGGAGCCGTCCACGTCGATGCCGCGAGCGGCATCCTCGATGACGATCGCCCGAAAGCCATCCCGCTGCGCATCCTCGGCGGAATAGCGCACGCAGAAGTCGAAGGCCAGACCGACGAGGAACACCCGTGCGACCCCGCGATCGCGCAGGTAGCCGCAAAGTCCCGTCCGGGTTCGATGGTCGTTCTCGTAGAAGGCGGAATATGAATCGATCCCGCGCCGGAAACCCTTGCGGATGATGAGCTGGGCGTGCGGAATGTCGAGCGCACGATGCAGCCGCGCCCCCTCGCTCCCCTGCACGCAGTGATCCGGCCAGAGAACCTGCTGCCCGTAGGAGACCGGAATGACTTCGTAGGGCTTGCGGCCCGGATGCGCCGAGGCGAAGGATCGATGGTCGCGAGGATGCCAGTCCTGAGTCAGGACGACGTTGTCGAAGCGCGCGGCGAGGCGATTGACGAGTGGAATGATCTGCTCGGCGTGCGGCACCGCCAGCGCGCCGCCCTCGCAGAAGTCGTTCTGCACATCCACCACCAGAAGCACGTCGGAATCGAGCATCGGCTGCGCCCTCCTCGGACGAAGCCATTATAGATTCCGGTGCCTGCGGACGCTCTCGCCCCCGGGCCGCCCGAAGCGGCGCATCGCCGTCAGCCGGCGGCCGCGGGCATCGTCCCGCGCGGGCAACATCGGTCGACGTGGAGCCGACCGCGGACGGGCGCCTGAGGATCACCTGCGACTCCGT
>JAKAZP010000135.1 GCA_021815905.1 Pseudomonadota bacterium
CGGTCGACGGCGAGGCGGGCGGCCTCGGCCAGGATCGCGGGCTCGGCGCCCGCCAGCTGGACCACCCGCGGCTCGGGCTCTCCCTCGTGGCTCAGGCGCCGCATCGACTTGGGTGTCGTCCACAGCCGTGAGTCGGAGGTCAGCATTTCCGAAGCCGCGAGCGCGGCGCCGAATCGGCGGCAGATGATCCGGAACGGCCGATCGGTGATCCCCGCCATGGGCGCGAGGACCGCTCTCGCAGGCAGCACGTGAGGTCCAATCCTGAGCATCGGCAGGGAGCTCGTCCGCTCAGGGCGCGTGCGCGCACGCGACGGTGCCGCCCGAGCGGGCGAGACAGGCGTCGATCTCGAAGCCGGTCGCCTGCGGGCCCGGGTCCGCCAGCGCCACTGTGGCGTCGATCCGGCCTCCGGCGGGTATGAAACCCGTCCCGGGCACCGCCGCCGGCAGGTACGCGCGCGGAGGCACGTCGCGCGCGGCGATGTTGTTGCCGAAGCGGTCTTGAAGCACGACCCGCAGCAGCGGCATCGGCATCGGGGCGCGTGCGGTGTTCTTCACGCTCGCCCGCACCAGCACCTCCTGTGGTCTGGAGCCTGTCAGGGTCGCGCCGAGCTGGCGAACGTCGTACGAATGCACATCCCAGTGCGGAACCAGCGCGATGCCGAGCTGCGCGTAGAGCTTCGTGAGCGGCCCGAGCAGCACCGGATGCGTTGCCAGACGGTCGCGAAACCGGTTCACGATCTGCAGCGCCAGGATCAGAGCCAGCGCTGCGGCCGCCAGAGTCCAACCGACACCCGCGCGCGAGCCGCGGGCAGGGACGAGGAATTCAGGCTCCGACGCGGCGACCCCATCGGCGGCCGAAGGCTCGGAGGTCGGCTCGCCGTCGGCGGCCTCGGGCACCGCATGCGTCAGAGGCGCCGCGGTCGTATCGGCCGGCGCCGCGGACTGCGGCCGTGCGGCAAGCGCCTGCTGCGCAGCGAGCTCCGGCTGCGGCGCGGCAGGGCCGGCGAATGCCGTGCCAGGGGTCTCGAGGTCTTCGACGGCGGTCGCGGGCTCCGCTTCACCGGTTCCGGCGTGCCCGGCAGCGCCCTCGGCTTCCGTAGCGCCGGACTGCGCTCGCGCGTTGTCAGCGGCGGTATGAGCTTCGGCCGGCTCGGCATCGGCAGTGTCGTTCGGCCCGGCGGCGGCTGCCGGCGAAGCGTCCGACTCGCTTTCCCCGCGGGACGCGGCGCCCTCGCTCGGGAGCGACGTGGCATCCAGCTCGACTTCGATCGGCCCGTCCGCGGGGGGCGGCTCCTCGCGCGTCCACCCGGGCGCGGGTGAGGCGCAGGCCGGCGATGCGGGCGCGGGCGAGGCGGCAGGCCGGTCTTCCGAGAGCCGGGCGAGCGCATTGAACACGTTCAAACACCGTCCGCAGCGGACGTAACCTTGCGCGATGCGCAGATCGGCCGGAGTGACCACCAGCGTGAGGGCGCACTTGGGGCAGACGGTGTACATCAATCGCGCGGCCGGCGCCTGCGTCGTCCGCAGAGGCCGGCCCAGCCCTCGCGCAGCCCGAAGGGATGCATATCAAACCACGGCTCGTAAGCGCGTGTCACCTCGGGGCCCTCGCGCTCGAGGAGCCCGGCGAGCACGACCGTGCCTTCGGGTCGCACCATCGACGAGAACAGCGTCGCGAGCTCGATCAATGGCCCGGAGAGGATGTTGGCGAGCAGCAGATCGGCCGAGACGTCTCGCGCCTCCGCGGGCTCGCATGCGCGCACCCGGCCGTCGAGGCCGTTCGCGGCGGCATTCTGCCGCGTGGCGATCAGCGCCTGGGGGTCGATGTCGATGCAGCACGCCGCTCTCGCGCCGAGCCGCAGGGCCGCGAGTGCGAGCACGCCCGAGCCGCAGCCGTAGTCGACGACTTCGCTGCCGAGCGGCGCATGCGCATCGAGCCACTCGAGGCAAAGCGCCGTCGTGGGATGCGTTCCGGTGCCGAAAGCCAGCCCCGGATCCATCCGCACGACCGCCGCATCCGGATCATCGACCCGCTCGTGATGCGGGCACACCCACACCCGGGTGCCGAACCGCATCGCATGGAAGTCACGCAGCCATTCCCGCTCCCAGAGGCGATCGGCCACGACGCGCGCCTGAAACCCCGCCGCCGGGATGCCGAGGGCGCCGCTCAGCGTGCGCGATACTTGCGCGATCGGCGCATCCGCGCAGAACAGAGCCTGCACGCGCGTGGCGGGCCACAGCCGGAATTCCCCGGGCGCAGGCTCGAGCACCGGATCGTCCCGGGCATCCACGAACGTGACGGCGCTCGCTCCGCATGCGAAGCAGGCGGCCTCCACCTCCTCGCTCGCGCGCGGCCCGAGATCGAAGCTCAGCTCATGGAAGCTCGTACGCGGCTACCTCAGGCCCAGGCGCCTTTCGAGGTAATGGATGTCGGTGCCGCCCTTCTGGAACGCGCCGTGGTTGCAGATTTCCTGGTGCAGCGGCACGTTGGTCTTGATGCCTTCGATCACCATCTCCGCGAGCGCGTTCTTCATGCGGGCGATCGCGGTCTCCCGGGTGTCGCCGTGAGCGATGACTTTCCCGACCAGTGAGTCGTAGTGCGGCGGCACCTGATAGCCCGAGTACACGTGGCTGTCCACCCGGATCCCCGGGCCGCCGGGTGCGTGCCAGAGACGTATCGGCCCGGGGGACGGCATGAAGGTCTTCGGGTCCTCCGCGTTGATGCGGCACTCGATCGCGTGCCCGCGGATCTGCACGTCGCTCTGCACGTACGGCAGCCGCTCGCCCGCGGCGATGAGCAGCTGCGCCTTCACGAGGTCGATGCCGGTGATGAGCTCGGTCACCGGATGCTCGACCTGGATGCGTGTGTTCATCTCGATGAAGTAGAACTCTGCGTCCTGGTACAGAAACTCGAGCGTGCCGGCGCTGCGGTACCCGACCGCGAGGCACGCTTCCACGCAGCGCTCGCCCATGATGCGCCGCTGCCGCGCCGTGATGCCGGGCGCCGGGGCCTCCTCCAGCACCTTCTGATGGCGGCGCTGCATGGAGCAGTCGCGCTCTCCGAGGTGAATGACGTTGCCGTGACCGTCGCCGAGCACCTGGAACTCGATGTGCCGCGGCCGCTCGAGAAACTTCTCTATGTAGACCTGATCGTTCCCGAAGGCGGCACGGGCCTCGGCGCGCGTGATGCCGATGGAATTGAGGAGCGAGGCCTCGCTGTGCACCACCCGCATGCCGCGTCCGCCGCCGCCGCCCGACGCCTTGATGATGACGGGGTAGCCGATGTCGCGACCGATGCGCAGGTTCTCGTCCGGATCCTCGCTCAGCGGGCCGTCGGAGCCCGGCACGCACGGGACGCCGTGCGATTTCATGACCCGGATGGCCGATACCTTGTCGCCCATGGTCCGGATCGTCTCGGCCCGCGGTCCGACGAAGACGAAGCCGCTGTTCTCCACCCGCTCGGCGAAGTCGGCGTTCTCGGAGAGAAATCCGTAGCCCGGGTGGATCGCCACCGAGTCGGTGACTTCGGCGGCGCTGATGATCGCGGGCATGTTCAGATAGCTCGCGGCGGATGGCGGTGGCCCGATGCAGACGGACTCGTCCGAGACCAGCCCGTGCTTGAGGCTGTAATCGGCCGTGGAATGCACGGCGACCGTCTTGATTCCGAGCTCGCGGCAGGCCCTGAGGATCCGCAGGGCGATCTCGCCACGGTTGGCGATGACGACTTTTTCGAGCATGGGGCGCTTATTCGATCACGAACAGGGGCTGGCCGAATTCGACCGGATCGCCGTTGCGCGCCATGATCGAGGTGATCCGCCCCGTGCGGTCCGCCTCGATCTGGTTCATCATCTTCATCGCCTCGATGATGCACAGCACCTGGCCGATCTTGACTTCGTCGCCGATCTCGACGAACGGCTTCGATCCCGGGGAGGAGCTGGCGTAGTAGGTTCCCACCATGGGCGCGGTCACCACGTGCTCGTTGGGTTTCGGCCGCGCGGGGCTTTCGGCGGCCGCGGGTAAGCTCTTCGGCGCTTCCGCGGGCGCGGCGAGCGGCGCCATGACGGGGCCGAGGGATGCCATGGGGTGAAACACCGTGCCGCCGGCGGGCATCCGGCTGATACGCACCGCTTCCTCGCCTTCCTTGATCTCGATCTCCGCAATGCCGGATTCCTCCAGCAGCTCGATGAGTTTCTTGATTTTTCGAATGTCCATGCCGGGAATGCTCCCCCTTGAGGTGGAATGGTTGTGACGGGCGGGGCTGCGGAGCGTCAGGACGAGTGCGGCGCGCCCGGTCGGGCTCGAGCCGCTTCGGCGCCCTCGAGATGACGGCAGGCGGCGCGGATCGCCAGCTCGTACCCGAAGGCACCGAAACCGGATATCAGCCCGACGGCAATGTCGGAGAAATACGAGTGGCGCCGGAATTCCTCCCGCGCCTGTGGGTTGGACAGGTGCACCTCGATCAGGGCGACACCGGTCGCGAGCACGGCATCGCGGAGCGCGATGCTCGTGTGCGTGAAGGCCCCGGGATTGAATACGACGAGCGTGATCCCCTCCGCGGGCGCGCCCTGGATGCGGGCGATGAGCTCGTGCTCCGCATTGCTCTGAAAGCACTCGAGCTCGCATCCGTGCTCGCGCGCGAGCGATACGCAACGGCGCTCGATCGAGGTCAGGGACTCCACGCCGTAGATCCCGGGCTCGCGGGTACCGAGCAGGTTGAGGTTCGGACCGTTGAGCAGCAGCAGGCGCTTCATGGAGTCGATGGCCGCACGCGCGCAGCGCGAGGTGCGGGGAATTTACCCTAATTCCGATGAATCGGGGCGTTTTTGTTGCGAACGGCGAAGATCTGCCGCTGAACCGCTCAGCTTCCGGAGGCCGCGGTAATCTCTTTGGCCCGCGCAATGGCGAGCCGACCGATGCCGGTGGCGATCTGGCTGCGCGCCACCGCGAGCGAGATCCGGCCGCGATCGATCTGGTCGATTCGGGCGTGGATCAGCTCGGCTTCGTCGGCGTGGAGCAACCCGATCTTCAGAGTGACGATCCGCCCGCGCGCATCGACGAACACGGAGAACGGGAAGACCTCTTCCATGCCGAGCGCGTGAATGGCCGCCAATCCCGGCCGCTCCCCGATCAGCAGAGGATAGCGGATATGGGCTCGGCGGGCGTAACGGAGCACCGCGGCGCGGGAATCCACGGCGATTCCGATGACCTGGAAGCCGTCACCGGTGCGCTCGCGGCTCAGGCGCTCGAGCGTCGGTATCTCCTTCCGGCAGGGACTGCACCAGGGAGCCCAGAAGTTCACGAGCAGCGGGCGACCTCGCCAGTGGCTCAGGCGCCGCCAGGCGCCGCGGCGATCCTTGAATCTCACGTCCGGAAGGGTGTCGGGTACCGGGCGCGGGACGGCCGCCGCGCCCGCGGTGGCGGCCCGGGAGCGGAGCGATATCGCGCTCGCCGGCGTCGCGAGCGCCACCGAGGCGGCTGCGAGGGGGGCGGTCCGCCGCGCGATGAGCCCGAAGGCGGCAAATCCGGCGGCGCCTGCGCACAAGACGATCAATCCCGCGGGCAATGCCCGCCTCAGGATGATGCGCGCGGCAGGTCTCATGTAGCCGGTGGCGCTCCGAAGGCGGCGCGGATCTGCGTCGCAAACCGCGCGCCGTCCATGTAGCCGACGACCCGATATCGTGCGCGCTCCCGTCCTTCGCGATCGTAGAAGGCGATCGTCGGCGGACCGTAGACATCGAAGTGACGCAGCAACGCCTGGTCATCGGCATCGTTCGAGGTCACGTCGGCGCGCAGCAGCAGGGTTCCGGAGAGGGCCGTCCGTACCGCCGGATCGAGAAAGGTGGTCGCCTCCATCTCCTTGCAGGAGGTGCACCAGTCGGCATAGAAGTCGAGCATCACCGGCCGCCCTTCCCGCCGGGCGAGCGCAACGTCGTGGTCGAGCTCGGCCACGGAGTGGACCGGTACGAACGCAAGCGCGGGCTGCGCTCTCTCGAGGCCCGGGAGCGGCTCGAGCGGGTCAGTGCCCCCGAGCGCCGCGCCGGCGAGCAGCATGACGGCGTAGCCTCCCACCACGATCCCGGCAACGCGAGCCGTCCAGGTCCGCGAACGGGTGTGGCCGGAGCCGAGCAGCACGATTGCCGCCGTGAGCGCGGGTATCGCCCACAGCGCGAGCGCCACGCGGGCCGGCAGCAGGCGCGCCAGCATCCAGACGGCCACCGCGAGCATCAAGGCGCCAAAAAGCCTCTTGATGGTCTGCATCCAGGGGCCCGCCTTCGGCAACAGTCGGCCCGCGGAGGCGCCCACGGCCAGCAGCGGGGTTCCCATGCCGATGCTCATGGCGAAGAGCGCCCCGGCTCCCCGCGCCACCTCACCCGTGCGGCTGATCACCGCCAATGCGCCGACCAGCGCAGGTCCCACACAGGTGGTCACGATGAGCGCGGAGAGGGCGCCCATGACCGCCACGCCCCCGAGCGTGCCGGCGGACTGGCGGTTGCTGAGCATCGCCAGCCGGGTCTGTATGGCGCTCGGCATCTGCAGGTTGAAGAGCCCGAGCATCGAAAGCGCCATCGCGACGAACAGCGCGGCGAAGGAGCCGATGATCCAGGGCCGCTGAAAGGCCGCCTGAACCTCGCCGCCGGCCGCCGCGAATGCCGCGCCCGCCGCGGTGTAGGTGAGCGCCATGCCGAGCACGTAGGCGACGGAAAGCGCGAGGGAGCGCGCGGTCGTGATGGGTCTGCCTTGCCCGACGATGATCCCGGAGAGAATCGGCACGGTCGGGAGGCAGCAGGGGGTGAAGGCGAGAGCGAGGCCGGCGAGATAGAACCAGCCGATCATCGCCAGCAGGCTCCCGGAGCGCGCGAGGCTCGCGAACCGGCTCTGCTGCGGCACGAACGGGGCGGCGGCGGACGCCCGCGGGGCCGCCGCGCCCGAGGCGGCCGGGTGACCGCCGGAGCCCCCCGCCGAGCCGGCTGCCGCCGGGC
>JAKAZP010000136.1 GCA_021815905.1 Pseudomonadota bacterium
CTCGGGCCTACCGGCTGGATCGATACGAGCGCGGATACCTCATCAACGAGAAGGGCATGGGTGCGCAGCCGAACCTTCATTGATCGGCTTACCGGAGCTTGAGCGCATGCGCATTCGATGTCCCTTCTGCGGCGAGCGGGATCTGAGCGAGTACACGTATCTCGGTGACGCCGGCTCCCCCCGTCCCGATCCGGCCGCATCCGATGCCGGGCGACGGTTCTTCGAAGCCGTGTACCTGCGCGAGAACCCCGCGGGGACCCACGTGGAACTCTGGTTGCATGCCTACGGGTGTCGCAGCTGGCTGCGCGTCGCTCGCGACACCCGCAACCACGAGATCCTCGATACGGCCCTCGCCGCCGGAGCCCCGAGGCAATGACCTCGCCGAGCGCGGGGCGAGCGTCGCAGCCGAACCGCCTGCGCCGAGGCGGCCTCATCGACCGCGGCCGGCCCCTCGCCTTCCGGTTCGATGGCAGGGACTACGGCGGATTTGCCGGGGACACGCTCGCGTCCGCCCTGCTCGCCGCGGGCGTGCGCATCGTGGCGCGATCGTTCAAGTATCACCGGCCGCGCGGCATCCTCTCGGCGGGCGCGGAGGAGCCGAATGCGCTGCTCACGCTGCGCGGGGGCGCACGCCGCGAGCCCAACACGCGCGCCACGACGGTCGAGCTGTTCGAGGGTCTCGAGGCGCGAAGCCAGAACCGCTGGCCGACGCTGTCGCTCGATATCGGCGCGGTGGGCTCGTTGCTCTCGCCGCTGTTCGCCTCGGGCTTCTACTACAAGACCTTCATGTGGCCGGCGGCATTCTGGGAGCGGGTGTACGAGCCGGCCATACGCCGCGCCGCCGGGCTCGGGCGCGCAAGCCTCGAAGCCGACCCGGATCGCTACGAGAAGGTCCATGCCTTCTGCGACGTGCTGGTCGTCGGCTCGGGACCCGCGGGTCTTGCGGCAGCGCTCGCCGCCGGCCGCGCGGGCGCCCGGGTGCTGTTGTGCGAAGAGGACTTCATTCTCGGGGGACGCCTCAACTCGGATCGCCTCGAGATCGACGGCGTGAGCGGCAGCGCGTGGGCGCAACGCGTGGAGCAGGAGCTCGAGGCGCTCCCCGAGGTGCGCATTCTGCGGCGCACCTGTGTGTTCGGCGCCTACGACGGCGGCACCTTCGGCGCCCTCGAGCGCGCCGCCGATCATCTCGCCGTGCCACCGGCGGCTCAGCCGCGACAGCGGTATTGGAAGATCGTCGCCCGGCGCGCGGTGCTCGCCGCGGGCGCCATCGAGCGGCCGCTCGTGTTTCCCGGCAACGACCGGCCCGGCGTGCTGCTGGCCTCCGCCGTGCGGACATACGTCAACCGCTTCGCCGTGGCTCCGGGACGCCGGGTCGTCCTCTTCACCTCGACCGACGACGGCTGGAAGACGGCTGCGGAGATCGTCGCCGCCGGGATCGGCATGGAGGCCATCGTCGATTCCCGCAGCGAGGTCGCCCAGGGCGTGGTCGCAAGCGGCGAGCGCTGCCGCGTACGCACGTTCCTCGGCGCGCAGGTCATCGAGACCCGCGGCGCGCGCGCGCTGCGCGGAGTCACGGTGCGGGACCGAGAGGGACACCGTGTGCGGCTCCAGGCCGATCTGCTCGCGGTCTCGGGCGGCTGGAATCCGAATCTCGCGCTCGCGACGCACCTCGGCGAACGTCCCGGCTGGAACGGCGAGCTGTCGGCATTCGTCCCCGGCGCGATGCGCGCGGGCGTCTCGATGGCGGGTGCCGCGGCGGGCACATTCTCGCTGCCCGACATCCTGCGCGAAAGCGCGCTCGCCGGCCTCCGCGCTGCCGAATCCCTCGGCTACCCACCCGGCGCGCCGCTCTCATTCCATGCCGCGCAGGAAAGCACCGGAATCGGCGCCATCCAATCGGTCCCGCGCGCGCGCGGCAAGGCGTTCGTCGACTTTCAGCACGACGTGACGCGGGAGGACGTCGAGCTCGCCGCCCGGGAAGGCTTCCGCTCGGTCGAGCACCTGAAGCGCTACACCACGCTCGGAATGGGCACCGATCAGGGCAAGACTTCGAGCGTCAACGGCCTCGCCATTCTCGCAGCGCTCACGGGACGCGACATCCCGGAAGTCGGCTCGACCGCGTTCCGTCCGCCCTGCGCTCCGATCGCGATCGGAGCGCTCGCCGGCCCTCATCGGGGCAGGCATTTCAGGCCCACGCGGCTCACTCCGGGCCACGCCTGGGCGCTCGAGCGCGGCGCGGTGTTCGTCGAGACGGGAGAATGGCTCCGAGCCCGATGGTTCCCGTTGCCCGGCGAGCGCCACTGGCTCGAATCGGTTTCGCGCGAAGCGCGCGCGGTGCGCTCGCACGCCGGAGTCTGCGACGTCTCGACCTTGGGCAAGATCGACGTTCAGGGGTCGGATGCCGGAGCCTTTCTCGACCGCATCTACATCAACACCTTCTCCACGCTGCCCGTCGGCAAGGTCCGCTATGGGCTGATGCTGCGCGAGGATGGCTTCGTGCTCGATGATGGCACGAGCGCGCGATTCGCCGAGGATCGTTATCTCGTCTCGACCACCACGATGAATGCCGAGCGGGTGCTGCAGCATCTGGAGTTCGCAAGCCAGGTGCTCTGGCCCGAGCTCGACGTGCAGATCACTTCCGTGACCGAGCAGTGGGCGCAGTATGCGATCGCCGGACCGCGCGCCCGGGAGGTGCTCGAGCGACTGCTCGGCCCGGCGCTCGACCTCTCGAACACCGCCTTTCCCCATCTCGGGTGCGCTGAGCTCATCTGGCAGGGAATCGGCTTGAGGCTGTTCCGGATCTCCTTCTCGGGCGAGCTCGGGTACGAGCTCGCCGCGCCCGCACGCTTCGGCGATGCGCTGCTGCGATCCATTCTGAAGTCAGGCGCCGCGTGCGGGATCGTGCCCTACGGCATGGAGGCGCTGAACGTGCTGCGGATCGAGAAGGGACACGTCACCGGCAACGAGATCAACGGCACCACCACGGCCGAGGACCTCGGGTTCGGCCGCATGATGTCCGGGGCAAAGGACTTCATCGGCCGGGTGCTCGCCGCGCGCGAGGGATTGACTGACCCCGCGCGTGCCGCGCTCGTCGGGCTGAAGCCCGTCAAAGCGCGCGAGCGGCTATGCGCCGGCGCGCATCTGCTCGCCCTCGATGCGGCGCCCTCGCTGCGGAACGATCAGGGCCACGTGACCTCGGTTGCCTACTCGCCGACGCTCGAGTCCTGGATCGGGCTCGCACTGATCGCCTCGGGAAGGAAGCGTCTGGGCGAGCGGCTGCGAGCCTGGGACGCGCTGCGCGGCAGCACGGCCGAGGTCGAAGTGACCGCGCCGGTGTTCCACGATCCCGAGGGTCGGCGAGTTCGCGCCTGAAACGCCATGACCGATTTCACTCCACGGCTCACTCCATGCTCACCGCTCCCGGCCGGGTCGGCCACGCTCGCCGGCGTGACGATCGCCGAGCGCACGGGACTTGCGATCACGATGTTGATCGCGCGCAGGGGCCGCGAGAGCTCGCTCGCCCGATGGATGCGCGACAGCTTCGGGCTCGATCTGCCCTCGGCTCCGCGCCGTGCGCACGCCGGCCGGCTCGCCGTGCTTGCCATCGCTCCGGGGAGCTGGCTCGTGATCTGCGAGGACGCCGGCGACGGGCAGACGGCAAGATGGCGCGGCGCGCTCGGTCCATCGGCTTCGGTCGCCGACAAGAGCGATGCCTTCACCGTCCTTCGGCTGCGGGGCGTCGGCGTGCGGGAGGCGCTCGCGAAACAGGTGCCCCTCGATCTGCACCCGAGCGCCTTCCGGGTCGACGACGTGGCATCGACCCGCGCCGGCCACATGGCCCTCATGCTCTGGCGGCTCGAGGATGACGGCGATGGCGCGCCCGTGTTCGAGATCGCCGCTCAGCGCAGCTACGCGGCGAGCCTCTGGCAGGCGCTGGTCGAAGATCAGGCCTAGCCTGCGGCCCCCGGACCGCCCCGGCCCCGCCCCGGGCGCGCAGCGGCGCGCACCACGTCGAGCGGGCGACGCACGTGCTGCCGCCGCACGAGCGTGCTCTTGCCGAACAGCGATTCGAGCAGGCTCACCGACAGCCGCGCGGTCTCGTTGCGCACGTCGAGCGCGGGGTTCAGCTCGACCACATCGAGCGAGCCCACGAGGCGCGTGTCGGCGATCATCTCCATGCACAGCTGTGCCTCGCGGTAAGTCGGCCCTCCCGCAACCAGCGTGCCGACGCCGGGGGCGATGTTCGGATCGAGAAAGTCGACATCGAAGCTCACGTGCAGGTGCGTGTCGCGATCGAGGCCGGCGAGGGCCTGCTCCATCGTCGCCCGCATGCCCATCTCATCGATATAACGCATGTCGAACACCTCGACCGCGAGCTCGTGCACGAAGCGCCGCTCGCCGTCATCGACACTGCGAACCCCGATCTGGCGCAGCCAATGCGGGTGGATGCTCGGCACCGCACCGCCGAGCTCCACGAGTGCCCTCGGACCGAATCCGCACAGGCAGGCGAGCGGCATCCCGTGCAGATTGCCGCTCGGGGAGAGCTCGCCGGTGTTGAAATCGGCGTGCGCATCCAGCCACAGCACCCGGAGCTTGCGCCCGCTCTCCCGACAGCGCCGGGCGACCGCGCTGATCGAGCCGATCGCGAGCGAGTGATCGCCTCCGAGGAGAATCGGCAGCTGCTCGGCGGCGAGCGCCTGGTAGACGGCCTCGTGCGCCAGGCGGCTCCATTCCAGCACGGCCTCGAGATTCCGATAGCCCTGGTGCGGAGCCTGACGAGGGTTGGCGGGACCGGCGAGGTTGCCGCGATCCTCCACCTTGAGCCCCCGCTGCTCGAGCGCCCGATGAAGTCCCGCAACCCGCATTGCCTCCGGGCCCATCGATGCGCCGAGCTCGGAGGCGCCGACGTCGGTCGGCGCGCCGATCAGGCGCACCGTGCGACGCGGGGCGCTCACGCGCGAAGCTCGGCGAGCGCCGCCGGCCGCTGGCGCTCCGCCCCCGGAGAGGCCACCAGCGAGAACAGGTCCTTGGGATCCTCGAGCTGCGGAATCAGGTCGATGCTCGAGCGCGCTCCCCGGCGCTGCCGGTCGAGACGATGCAGGTAGCGCAGCGCCGAGAAGTCCTGCAGCGCGAAACCGACCGAGTCGAAGATGGTGACCTCCGCGCCATTGGCGCGACCTGCCGCGCGGCCCGTCACCACTTCGAACAGCTCGATGACCGGGAACGCGCGCGGCAGCTGCTGGATCTCCCCTTCGATGCGCGACTGCGGCTCGAACTCCACGACGACTCGGGCGTCGGCGCGGCGCAGGATGTCGGCGTGCAGCTCGGTCTTGCCCGGGCAATCCCCGCCGACCGCATTGAGATGCATCCCGGGGCCGATCATCTCCGGAGTCAGAATGACCGCGTTGCGCTTGTCCGCCGTGACCGTCGTCACGATGTCCGCTCCGCGGACCGCCTCGGCGGTGCCGCGGCAGCGCACCACCTCGAGACCCGCAAGGTGCGCGTGCGCGAGATTGCGCGCGAGCTTGTCCATCGCCGCCGGATCGACGTCGTACAGCCGCAGCTCCCGGATGCCCAGCATGTCGTGAAAGGCGATGGCCTGAAATTCAGCCTGCGAGCCGTTGCCGATCAGGGCCATGACGCGGCTCTCGGGGCGGGCCATCCGCCGCGCCGCCACCGCGGAGGTCGCGGCCGTGCGCAAGGCGGTCGTGAGCGTCATCTCCGACAGCACGAGCGGATAACCGGTCTCGACGTCCGCCAGCACCCCGAACGCCATCACCGTCAGCAGTCCCTCGGCGGTGTTCTTCGGATGTCCGTTGACGTATTTGAACGCGTACTGCCGACCGTCGCTCGCCGGCATCAGCTCGATCACGCCCTCTTTCGAGTGAGTCGCATGCCGCGGGGATTTCTCGAACTCCGACCAGCGCCGGTAATCCGACTCCACCTCGCGCGCCAACCCTGAGATGAATGCCGCGGGACCCACGTCCCGGACCAGCTCCTGAACGCGCCGGACACCGATGAAATCGACCATGTTCTTGCTCCGGAGGAATGGCGGCAGGCCGGTGCGCTGCCGCTGAAGACGATGATCCGCCCGCCTCCGGCCAATAAACAGTCAGAAGATCGATCAAAGATTGCAGTCCGTTGATCAGTCCGCCAGCTCGACTGGACGATCTGCTAGACTTTCCCGCCTTAGTCCCGAACACGACCATTCGAATTTGTGGACGAGCTCGATCACAAGCTCATCGCTTTGCTGCGAGGGGACGCGCGCGCGTCGGTCGCCTCGCTCGCCAAGAAGCTCGGCGTCGCCCGCGGCACGGTGCAAAACCGCATGGCCCGGCTCGAGGCCGACGGCACCATCGTCGGCTACACCGTCCGCCTGAAGCCCGACATTCAGGAGCAGCACATCCGCGCCTTCATGACCATCGCGGTCGAGGGCAATCAGGTCGATGCCGTCGTGAGAAACCTGCGCGGCGATCCCGCCGTCGCCAGCCTTCACAGCACCAACGGCCGGTGGGATCTGGTCGCGGAGCTGCGCGCCGACAATCTGGCCTCGTTCGATCGCGTGCTGGCTCGGATCAGCCGCACACCCGGCGTGACGAGCAGCGAGACGAGTCTGTTGCTTTCGACCTTCAAGCTCTGAAGCGGCGCGGCAGGCGCCGAGGACCGGCACAGCAACACGCCCGCCGCCGCAGGCGCGCGCGTCGTCCGGGACAGGCACGGGACGTGCCCGCCGCCTCAGGCGGCGCGCGGCGAGCAAGAGTCACGCCTTTTGCTCGCCGCCGCTTTGGTCCGGGCACGATGCCCGGATCCAACGCCCGAACTAGAAGTCTTGTCCGAACTCGATCCCGAACGTCCGCGGCTGCGCCGGCACGATGTACACCTGATTGTCGATGCGGGGATTGGTCTCGGTGTAGCGCGACAGCTGCGCCAGACGGTTCAGCGCGTTGGTGATGAAGAAGTCCACG
>JAKAZP010000137.1 GCA_021815905.1 Pseudomonadota bacterium
CCCCCGGCCGTACCTTGCCGAGGATGGCGTTCAGGTTGGCGCCGTCGTAGTAAAGGAGCCCCCCGGCGTCGTGCACCGTGAGCGCAACCTGCTCGATGCGCCGCTCGAACACCCCGAGCGTCGAGGGATTGGTGAGCATGATGCCCGCGGTCTTCGGGCCGACCGCGGCCTCGAGCGCGCCGAGATCGACGTCACCCTCGGAGTCGACCGGTACCTCCCGCACCACGCAACCGCACATCGTGGCCGTGGCGGGATTGGTCCCGTGAGCGGCCTCGGGCACGATGATCTCGTTGCGCTCGATGTCCCCGCGCGAGCGGTGGTAGGCGCGGATCATGGCGACCCCGGCGTACTCGCCCTGGGCCCCGGCCATCGGCGTCAGGGCGACCGACTGCATGCCGGTCACCTCTTTCAGCATCTCCTGCAGCTCGTACATGCAGGCGAGAAAGCCCTGGCCGTGGGATTCCGGCGCGAGCGGATGGCGCGCGAGGAACTCCGGCAGCATGGCGTATTGATTGCATGCCTTCGGGTTGTACTTCATCGTGCACGAGCCCAGGGGATAGAACTGGGTGTCGATCGAGAAGTTGAGCTGCGAGAGCCGGGTGAAGTGCCGCACGGCCTCGAGCTCGCTCACCTCCGGCAGAAGGGGGGGCCGTTGCCGGCGCAGCGACTGCGGCAGGTCCTGTGACCGCGGCTCGGACGCGGGCGGCCATTGATCCTCGGCCCCGCGGCCCGGGACGGAGTATTCGAAGATGACTTTCTCGTGTTGATTCATGGCGATCGGGTCACTCAGGCGGCGCGCGCTTCGCGCAGGCATTCCTCGAGCGCCGTGGCGTAGCGCTCGATGTCGGCGGCGGTCTTGGTCTCGGTGGCGCAGACGAGCAACGCGGGCCCGAGCTGCGGGTGAGCCTCGGACAGGTCGAGGCCGCCGAGGATGCCGCGGGCCGCGAGCCTCGCGAGCACGGGCGCGACCGGGCGATCGAAGGCGAGGACGTCCTCGTGGAAGGTCGGGCCGCGGAACAGCCGCCGCACACCGGCAATCCCGGTGAGCGCGCCCACCAGCTCGGCGGTGCGCGCGTGCGCGGCCGCGGCAACGCGCGCGAGACCCTCGGCTCCCATCAGCGACAGGTAGATGGTCGCCGCGGTGACCAGCAGCCCCTGGTTGGTGCAGATGTTGGATGTGGCCTTGGCCCGGCGAATGTGCTGCTCGCGCGCCTGGAGCGTGAGGGTGAAGCCGTCGCGGCCCGCGGCATCGACGGTGCGCCCGACGATCCTCCCGGGCATCTGACGCACGTGCTGCATGCGCGTCGTCATGAACCCGAAATAGGGGCCGCCGGAGGACAGCGGCACCCCGAGCGGCTGGCCTTCGCCGACCGCGATGTCGGCGCCGTGGCTGCCCCACTCTCCCGGCGGCTTCAGCAGCGCGAGCGAAGTCGGGTTCACCACGGCGATCAGCAGGATGCCGCGCGCATGCGCCCAGTCGCAGAGCGCATCGACGTCCTCGAGACGGCCGAAGAAGTTCGGTTGCTGAACGATGAGCGCGGCGACATCCGCGCCCTCGTGCGGCGCGAGCGCGCCGGCCGGAGTGATTCCCTCGTCGGCGGAAAAGGGCAGATCCTCGAATACGAGCCCCTGATTGCCCGCGATCGCGACGGCGGCCTTGCGATAGTGCGGATGGACGGTGCCGGCCACCAGGATGCGCTGCGAGCGGGACTTGCGGTTGGCGCGCACGGCCATGAGGGCGGCCTCGGCTGTCGCGCTCGCGCCGTCGTAGAGCGAGGCGTTCGAGACTTCGAGGCCCGTCAGGCCCGCCATCATGGTCTGATACTCGTACAGCAGCTGCAGGGTGCCCTGGCTCGCTTCCGCCTGATACGGCGTATAGGCGCTGTAGAACTCCCCGCGAGTGGCGATCGCCCAGACCGCCGCGGGGATGTGATGCTCGTAGGCGCCGGCGCCGATGAAGCAGAGCTGCCGCCCGTCGAGCCGCGCGCGCTCGGACATGAGCCGGCCGATTTCCATCTCCGAGAGGGCCTCGGGCACGCCGTCGAGCGCAGCGATGCGCAGTTTCGGTGGAATCTCCTCGAACAGCGCCTCGATGCCGCCGACCCCGATGGCCGAGAGCATCGCCTCGACGTCCGGGCGCGTATGCGGAATGAAAGCCATCAGCCGCCCTCCTCCGCGACCACCTTCTCGTACTCCTCGGCGCGGAGCAGCGTGACGGGCGGGGCGCCGCTCGGGCGCAGGCGCATCAGCCAGCCCTCCCCGTAGGCGTCGGAATTGATGATCTCGGGATTGGGGCCGAGCTTCGGATTGCTCTCGAGCACTTCACCGGCGATCGGCGAGTAGACGTCGGAGGCGGCCTTCACCGACTCGACCACGGCGAACGGCTCGCCCACCGCGAGCTTGCGGCCCGCCTCGGGCACCTCGACGAACACCAGATCGCCGAGGGCGTGCTGCGCATGATCGGTGATGCCGACCTCGATCGCTCCGTCGGCGAGCGTTCGCAGCCACTCGTGGGTCTTGGTGTATCTGAGGTCTGTGGGGACCTTGCTCATGAGGTTCTCCGGATGATCGGAAGGGTGGTTGGGGAGAGGGCCGCCGGCGCCCCTCAGTGAACGAGCGCCTTGCCTCTGCGCACGAAGGGCGGACGCACGACGCGCGCATCGTGCAGCTTGCCGCGGATCTCGACCTGGACCGTCGCCCCGGCGGCGGCGGGCACCCGCGCCAGGGCGATCGAGCGCTCGAGGGTGGGGGAGAATGTGCCGCTCGTGATCTCGCCTGCGCCGAGTCCGGGCACGAGCACCTTCTGGTGCGCGCGCAGCACCCCGCGATCCTCGAGCACGAGACCGACGAGCTTGCGCTGCGCTCCCGAGGCGCGAATCGCCTCGAGCGCCTCGCGCCCGATGAAGCGCCGGCTGGCCGGCTCGAGCGCCACCGTCCAGGCGAGCCCGGATTCGAATGGGTGCGTCCGCTCGTTCATGTCGCTGCCGTAGAGGTTCATGCCGGCCTCCAGACGCAGCGTATCGCGCGCGCCGAGCCCGCACGAGGCGACGCCGGCGGAATTCAACGCGCGCCAGGCGCGCTCCGCCTCATCGGCGGGCAACATGATCTCGAACCCGTCCTCGCCGGTGTAGCCGGTGCGCGCGAGGAACCAGCCTTCGATCTCGCCCCCGAAGAACGGCTCGAGCGCCAGTGCCGCGCGCGCGCCCGCGGCCGAGAGCAGGTCCGCCGCCTTCGCGCGCGCCGCAGGTCCCTGCACGGCCAGCATCGCGAGCTCGGTGCGCTCGGTGAGCTCGACGTCGAAATCGGCGGCGACGCGGCGCATCCAGGCGAGATCCTTCGCGCGCGTGCCGGCGTTGACCACCGCGCGAAAGCGCGATTCCTCCAGAAAATAGACGATGAGATCGTCGATGATGCCGCCGGTCTGCTCGAGCATGCAGCCATAGAGCGCCTTGCCGGGGACGCGCAGCTTGCCGACGTCGTTCGCGAGCAGCCGCTCGAGGAACGGCCGCACTCCGGCGCCGCGCAGGTCGACGATGCCCATGTGCGAGACGTCGAACACTCCGGCTGCGCGCCGCACGGCGTGGTGCTCGGCGATCTGCGAGCCATAGTGAAGCGGCATGTCCCAGCCGCCGAAATCGACGATACGGGCGCCGAGCGCAAGGTGCAGTGCGTAGAGCGGGGTGTGACTGGCCACGGTTCCTCCGGAGAAACAAAAAGACGGCACGGGCGCGATAGCGCCTGCCGCCCCTCTGTCCGCTGACCTGAGAGATCGGGCGCCATCGGGCGCCGCTCCCCTTCGGTGGATGCACGCCGGGCGCGCACCGCTCTCCAGAGCCCCCGCAGTCTGCCGTTCGTGTGCCTGAGCGTTTCCGGGCGGAGCTTGCGCCTTCGGCGTTCCGGCCGCGGCCGGACCCTCTCCGGACAGACTGATTGTGGGTGGGCGGATGATAGCACGGGCTTCGCCCGGTCTCCCCGGGGTTACGCCTGAAGATTCCGCGCAGGAGGGGTAAAATTTCCTCTTTGGAAGCCCCCTTGCGATCCCATCCCCCGGTAGGTGCCCATGCCCTCGATTCCCCGTCGTCAATCTGCTCAGGTAGCGATCGGTCAGGTCCGCGTCGGGGGCAACGCGCCCATCGTGGTCCAATCGATGACGAACACCGACACCGCGGATGCGGAAGGAACGGCGCAGCAGGTGAAGTCCCTCGCCCGTGCCGGCTCGGAGCTCGTTCGCATCACGGTGAATTCGGCCGAGGCGGCCGCCGCCGTGCCCCGCATCCGCGAGCGGCTCGATCAGCTCGGCGTCGCCGTCCCGTTGATCGGCGATTTCCACTTCAACGGCCACAAGCTCCTGCGCGAGCATCCCGGGTGCGCGGAGGCGCTCGCCAAGTACCGCATCAACCCCGGCAATGTCGGACGCGGCAGCAAACGCGACCCGCAGTTCGCCGAAATGGTGGAAATCGCCTGCCGCCATGGCAAGCCCGTGCGCATCGGCGTGAACTGGGGCAGCCTCGATCAGGACCTGCTCACGCGGCTGATGGACGAGAACAACTCGCGCGCCGAGCCGCTGAGCGCCCAGCAGATCATGCGCAACGCGGTCGTGCTCTCGGCGCTCGAGAGCGCGCGCCGGGCCGAGCAGCTCGGGCTCGCGCACGAGCGGATCATTCTCTCGGCGAAGGTGAGCGGCGTGCAGGATCTCATCGCCATCTACGGCGATCTCGCCGGCCGCTGCGATTACGCGCTGCACCTCGGGCTGACGGAGGCCGGAATGGGATCGAAGGGCATCGTCGCCTCGACGGCGGGCATTGCGGTGCTGTTGCAGCAGGGCATCGGCGACACCATACGGGTGTCGCTCACTCCCGAGCCGGGCGGCGACCGCACCCAGGAGGTGATCGTCGCGCAGGAGATCCTGCAGACCATGGGCCTGCGCTCCTTCCTGCCGCTGGTCACCGCCTGCCCGGGCTGCGGCCGGACGACCAGCACCGTCTTCCAGGAGCTCGCCCAGCGCATCCAGTCGCACATCCGCCATCGCATGCCGGATTGGCGTCGGGAGTACGACGGCGTCGAGGACATGACCGTGGCCGTCATGGGTTGCGTCGTCAACGGGCCGGGCGAGAGCAAGCACGCCAACATCGGCATCAGCCTGCCGGGAACGGGCGAGCGGCCCGTCGCGCCGGTCTACGAGGACGGGGAGAAGACGGTGACGCTCAAGGGCGAGCGCATCGCCGAGGAGTTCCAGGAGCTGCTCGAGCAGTACATCGCGCGCAAGTTCAGCAGGAAAAGTCCCGCGCTCGCGTAACGGCGCGCTGAATGACCGAGTGAGAGGTGACGCCATGAGCGAGCTGTCGGAGAAGCGCTGCAGGCCCTGCGAGGGAGGCGTCGCCCCCCTCACCCGCCCTCAGGCCGAAGCCCTCATGGGGCAGCTCTCGCGCGAGTGGAGCCTGTCGGAGGACGGCTCGCATCTGCGGCGAGCGCTCGGGTTCAAGGACTTCTTCCGCACCATGAGCTTCGTGAACGCCCTCGCTCACATCGCCAACATCGAGGATCACCACCCGGACCTCGAGGTCGGCTACAACTACTGTCGCGTGCGGTTCACCACGCACGCCATCGGCGGGCTGTCGGAGAACGACTTCATCTGCGCGGCGAAGATCGACCGGATACCGCTCGCTTAGGGGCTCGCGGCGGCCCCCGCGCGCGCGCTCCGCGGCAGCTCGCCTCTCACCCCGAGGGCGTGGGAGACGAAGAAGCGCTTGACCTCCTCGCTCCGGTTCACCCAGGCGAGGCCCCGCTGCGCCAGATGCGACAGCGGACCCGCGCCGTGGGCGAGAAAGCGGTTGAACCCCTCGATGGCGAGCGCCATCGGCTCGATCTCGCTCTTGCGCCAGCGCTCGTAGGCGCGCAGCAGCGACAGCGCGCCCGGATCCTCCCCCGTGCGGCGGCCGGCCTCGAGGCACTCGCACAGGACCGCCGCATCGAGCAGACCGAGATTGACGCCCTGGCCGGCGAGGGGGTGGACCACGTGCGCGGCGTCCCCGATCAGGGCGCAGCGGTGGGCGGTGAAACGATGGGCAGTGACCCTGCGCAGCGGAAACGACAGGCGCTCGGTCCGCAGCTTCACCGCTCCGAGCACGCCGTCGGACTGGCGCAGCAGCTCCAGCTCGAACTGCGGCGGCGGCAGCGCGAGCAGTGTGGTCGCCGCCTCCTCGTCGGCGGACCAGACGATCGAGCTCGAGCCGTCGGCGAGCGGCAGGAAGGCGATGGTCCCCGTGCGCAGGAAACGCTGCCACGCGGTGCGCTCGTGCGGCAACTCCGTGCGCACGTTGGCGACGATCGCCGTCTGTCCGTAGCTGGCGGCCTCGACGGTGAGCCCGATCGCCTCGCGCACCGCCGAGCGGGCGCCGTCGGCGCCCACGATGAGGCGGCACTCGAGCGCGCCATGAGTCGTCTCGAGCGCGATGTGGTCGGCGTGCGCGCGCAGCCTCGAGAGCTCGCCCGCGATGACCCGGCCGCCGCCGGCCTCGAAGGCCGCGAGCGCCGCGCCCTGGACGAGGCGGTTCTCGGCGATGTACCCGAGGTTCGGCTCGCCCACGTACGCGGCATCGAACTCGAGCACGTCGCCGCCCCGGGGCGGCACGCTCTCGTGCCAGACGCGCATGCGCTCGTACGGCTGGAGTCTCGATCGCGGGAGCCTCCCCCAGGCGGTCGCCGCCGTCAGAATGCGCTCGCTCGCGCGCGACAGCGCGGACACCCGCGCATCGAAGGGCGCATCGAGCTCGGGCGCGGCGGGGCGGGCGGCCTCGAGGACGGCGATGCTGAAGGAGCCGCCCGCACCGGCGAGTGACTTCTGCAGCAGCGCGGCGGCGCACGCGCCGACCGGGCCGCCGCCCACGATCAGCACATCGAAGCGCGGGGTGCGGCCGGTGGCGCTCACGTGAGCGGCAAGCCTCTCGCGAGCCGCGGCA
>JAKAZP010000138.1 GCA_021815905.1 Pseudomonadota bacterium
GCCTTCGCCGGCCAGGGCGTCGTCATGGAGACTCTGCAGCTCTCGCAGGCGCGCGGCTTCCACACCGGCGGCACCGTCCACCTCATCATCAACAATCAGGTCGGCTTCACCACCTCCGAGCCGAGCGACGCCCGCTCGACGATGTACTGCAGCGACGTCGCCAAGATGCTGGAGGCGCCGATCTTTCACGTCAACGGCGACGACCCCGAGGCGGCGGTGTTCGTGGGGCGCCTGGCGCTCGAGTACCGGATGCGCTTCCACAAGGACGTCGTGATCGACCTGGTCTGCTATCGGCGCCTCGGCCACAACGAGGCCGACGAGCCCGCCGCGACACAGCCGGCCATGTACCGCGTGATCCGGCAGCGTCCGACCACCCGGCAGATCTACTCCGAGAAGCTCATCGCCGAAGGCGTGCTCTCGCAGGAGGAGGCCGCGGCGATGCCCGAGCGCTATCGCGACGTCCTCGATCAGGGCCGTCCGCTCGCGCGCGCGGCCCTCGGCATGCTCGGCAACAAGTACACCGTCGACTGGACGCGTTACGCGGCCGCCGACTGGACCGAGCCGGTGCGCACCGGGATCGAGCTCTCGCGCCTCCAATCCCTCGGCGAGCGGCTGACCCGGCTGCCGGCGGACCTGACGCTGCATCCGCGCGTCGCGCAGGTCGTGACCAATCGCCGCAAGATGCTCGCAGGGGAGCTGCCGCTCGACTGGGGCTGCGCCGAGACGCTCGCCTACGCCTCGCTGGTGGAGGAGGGCTTCCCCGTGCGCCTCACGGGTCAGGACAGCGGCCGCGGAACCTTCTTCCACCGCCACGCGGTGCTGCACGATCAGTCGAGCGAGCGGGTCTACATCCCGCTGCAGCACCTCGCCGCGCAGCAGCCGCGCGTGCAGATCATCGACTCCGTGCTGTCCGAGGAGGCGGTGATGGGCTTCGAGTACGGCTACTCGACCACCGAGCCCGGATGCCTCACGGTGTGGGAGGCGCAGTACGGGGACTTCGCCAACGGCGCGCAGGTCGTCATCGATCAGTTCATCAGCTCGGGCGAGGCGAAATGGCAGCGCTACTGCGGGCTCGTGCTGCTGCTGCCGCACGGTTACGAGGGCGCCGGACCCGAGCACTCCTCCGCCCGCCTCGAGCGCTACCTGCAGCTCTGTGCCGAGTCGAACATGCAGGTCTGCGTGCCCTCGACTCCCGCGCAGATGTTTCACATGCTGCGCCGGCAGATGCTGCAGCCGTTCCGCAAGCCGCTCATCGTCATGACACCGAAGAGCCTGCTGCGGCATGAGCTGTCGGTGTCGAGCCTCGAGCAGCTGACGCGCGGCAGCTTCGCCCGGGTGATCGACGAGATCGATGAGCTGCCGGCGCCATCGGTGCGCCGCGTGATCTTCTCGAGCGGCCGGGTGTTCTTCGATCTGCTCAAGGCGCGCCGCAAGGACGGTCTGCGCGATGTCGCGCTGGTGCGCATCGAGCAGCTCTATCCCTTCCCGAGCGAGGAGTACGAGGCGGTGCTCGCGCGCTATCCGAATGCGCGCGAGGTGGTCTGGTGCCAGGAGGAGCCGCAGAACCAGGGCGCGTGGTACCAGATCCGCCATCGCCTCCAGGAGCCGCTCGGCACGCGCGCCGTGCTGTACGCCGGCCGCGCGCCCGCGGCCGCTCCCGCGACCGGCATCGGCAAGATCCACGAGGCCGAGCAACAAGGCCTCGTGCACGCGGCGCTGCATGCGACGGCGACCGAGGAATCCGCGCGCGACACGGCGCGTCTGTCGCGCGAGGCGCCGCCGCCCGCGGGGCCCGGCAAGACTCGGCCCGCGACCGCCCTGAGAAAGAGCTCGTAGATGACGACCGAAATCAAGGTTCCCCCGCTTCCCGAATCCATCACCGACGCGACGCTCGTCGCCTGGCACAAGAAGCCGGGCGATGCGGTCCGCCGCGATGAGAATCTCGCCGACCTCGAGACCGACAAAGTGGTGCTCGAGGTCCCGGCGCCGGGCAACGGCGTGCTGCGGGAGGTGAAGGTCGCGAGCGGGACCGTGGTCACCCCGGGCCAGGTGCTCGCGCTGATCGATGAGTCCGCCGCCGCCCAGGCGCAGCCCGCGCGCGCGGCGGCTCCGGCGGCCGCTTTCCCGGCATCATCGCCGAAGGCGGCGGCTCCGGAGGCGGGGAAGGAGAAGCTCAGCCCGTCCGTGCGCCGGCTGATCGAGGAGAACCGGCTCGATGCCGCCGCCATTCCCGCGAGCGGCCGTGACGGCCGGCTGACGAAATCGGACGTGGTCGGGTTCATGGATCGCAAGCCGGGCGCTGCGGCGGACGCGCCGCAGCCGGAGCCGTCGCAGGCGCCGCGCGCCCCGAGCGCGCCGGCCGTGCCCGGGGGGGGGCGCGCGGAGCATCGCGTGCCGATGACGCGGCTGCGCCAGCGCATCGCGCAGCGGCTCATCGAGGCGCAGTCGACGCAGGCCTTGCTCACCTCCTTCAACGAAGTCGACCTGACGGCCGTGCAGGCGCTGCGCGAGCGCCATCGCGAGCGCTTCGAGAAGGCGCACGGCGTGAAGCTCGGCTTCATGTCCTTCTTCGTGAAGGCCTGCATCGAGGCGCTGAAGCGCTTTCCCGTGGTGAACGCCTCGGTCGACGGGAGCGACATCCTCTATCACGAGTTCTATGACATCGGGGTCGCGGTGTCGACGGAGCGGGGCCTGGTCGTGCCCATCGTGCGCGATGCGGACGTGAAGAGCTTCGCGGGCGTGGAAAAGGAGATCGCCGAGTACGCGAGGAAGGCGCGCGCCGGGGCGATCGCCATCGAGGATCTGACCGGGGGCACCTTCACCATCACCAACGGCGGGGTCTTCGGCTCGCTCATGTCGACCCCGATCGTCAATGCCCCGCAGAGCGCGATTCTCGGGATGCACAAGATCCAGGAGCGCCCCATGGTGGTGGACGGGCAGATCGCGATTCGCCCGATGATGTACCTCGCCATCACCTACGACCATCGCATCATCGACGGCCGGGAGGCCGTGCAGTTCCTGGTCGCGGTCAAGGAGTCCCTGGAGGACCCCGGCCGCATGCTATTGGGGATTTGACCATCATGTCCGACTCCTTCGACGTCGTCGTCATCGGCGGCGGCCCGGCCGGCTATCCGGCCGCGATCCGCGCCGCGCAGAACAAGCTCACCGTCGCCTGCATCGATGAGTGGAAGAACCGCGACGGCAGCCGATCCTTCGGCGGCACCTGCCTCAATGCCGGCTGCATCCCCTCGAAGGCGCTGCTCGAGTCGACCGAGATGTACCACCGGCTCAAGGAGGAGTTCGCGGTGCACGGCATCCGCGCGAGCGGTGTCAGCTTCGATGTCGCGCAGATGCAGAAGCGCAAGGCGGGCATCGTCAGGACGATGACCCAGGGCATTCTCGCGCTCTTCAAGGCGAACGGCGTGACGGGGCTTCAGGGACACGGCCGGCTGCTGCCGGGGCGGCGTGTCGCCTTCACGGGGGCCGACGGGACACAGCGCGAGCTCACGGCCAAGAGCGTGATCCTCGCCTCGGGCTCCGCGCCCCTGGAGCTCCCGAGCGCGCCGTTCCAGGCGCCCGCAATCGTCGACTCCTGGGGCGCGCTCGATTTCGAGGCGGTGCCGAAGCGCCTCGGGGTCATCGGCGCCGGCATCATCGGGCTCGAGCTCGGGAGTGTCTGGCGGCGCCTCGGCAGCGAAGTCACGGTGCTCGAGGCGCTCCCGGAGCTGCTCCCGAGCGCCGATCAGCAGCTCGCGAAGGAGGCCGCGCGGCACTTGAAGAAGCTCGGGCTCGACATCCGTCTCGGCGCCAAGGTGACCGGAGCCTCCGCGATCGGCGGCGCGGTCGAGGTCGCCTACACCGATGCCAAGGGCGCACAGACTCTCACGGTCGACCGCCTGGTGGTCGCCATCGGACGCCGGCCCTACACGCAGGACCTGCTCGCGCCCGGCACCGGCGTCGAGCTCGACGAGCGGGGCTTCGTCAAGGTCGATCACGAATGCCGCACGGGCGCGGAAGGGGTCTGGGCGGTGGGCGACTGCGTCCGCGGTCCCATGCTCGCCCACAAGGGCAAGGAAGAGGGCGTCATGGTGGCGGATCTGATCGCCGGGCGCTTCGCCGAGGTCAACTACAAGACCGTCCCCTCGGTCATCTACACCGCGCCCGAAATCGCCTGGGTCGGTCTCACCGAGGAGCAGGTGAAAGCGAGCGGGCGCCCGTACAAGACCGGCGTGTTCCCGTTTCTCGCGAGCGGCCGCGCGCGCGCGATGGAGCAGGCGCAGGGCTTCGCCAAGATCGTCGCCGGGGCGGACGATGACGAGATTCTCGGCGTGCACATCATCGGACCGCTCGCCGGCGAGTTGATCGCCGAGGCGGTGCTCGCCATGGAGTACTCCGCGAGCAGCGAGGATCTGCAGCGCACCATTCACGCGCATCCGACCTTGTCCGAGGCCGTGCACGAGGCGGCGCTCGCCGTCGACAAGCGCGCGATCGACTCGATCAACCGATAACGCTAACGCGCGCGCCGGACCTCGACCACGTTCGCGACCGACTTCAGCCGGCGCTCGATGCGCGCGAGCTGCTCGAGGTCGCCGACCTCGGTGCTGAGGCGCACGTGCGCGGTGCCCTGCGCGCGGTCGGTCGTGGTCGACATGGCCTGGATGCTCAATTTCTCCTGCGCGAGCACGTCGGTCAGGTCGCGCACGAGCCCGCGCCGATCGTAGGCGTTGATCGCGATCTCGACGGCGAGCCCACCGGCATCGCCCGAGCTCCACTCGACCTCGAGCACCCGCTCCGGCCGCAGCTCGCGCATGCGCGCGAGGCTCGGGCAGCCGCTGCGGTGAATCGTGACGCCGCGTCCCACGGTGACATAGCCGGTGATCGGCTGTGGACGCAGCGGCGCGCAGCAGCGGGCGAGGGTGATCGGCAGATTGCCGACCCCCTCGATCTCGACCGGCGAGGCGCGCTGCGAGCGGGCGCGCGGGGCGGTCCGCGGGCGAGGCGCGCGGCTCGGCTTGCCGGCGGGCACGGCCGCGGGCGCGGCCTCCTCCTCCGGCGCGCTCTGCCGGCGGAACCAGGCGCGCACCTTGGCGCGGTTGCGCGAGGAGGCGAGAAATCCCTGCTCCGGGGCGAGCCAGTCGCGGCTCGGCGCCTCCTGCTTGGCGGTGATGATCTCGACGATCTGACCGTTCGAGAGCGGGGTGGTGAGCGGAACGATGCGCCCGTTCACCTTCGCGCCCCGGCAGCGGTGACCGAGCGAGCTGTGCACGCTGTAGGCGAAGTCGAGCGGGGTTGCCCCGCGCGGCAGCTCGATCACCTCGCCCTTCGGAGTGAGCGCGTAGATCCGGTCCTGAAAGAGCTCCCCGCTCACGCGCTCGAGGAATTCCTGCGCCGGCTCCTCGGCGCCGGACTCGCGTTGCGGCTCGAGCAGGCGGCGGAGCGACTCGATCTTGCGCCGGTAGCGGGCATCGGGCGCCGTACCTTCCTTGTAGGTCCAGTGCGCCGCCACTCCGAGCTCGGCATGCTCGTGCATCTCGTGCGTGCGGATCTGGACCTCGAGACTCTTGCCCTCGGGCCCGGTGACGGCGGTGTGGATGGAGCGATACAGGTTGCCCTTGGGCGTCGCGATGTAGTCGTCGAACTCCCCGGGAATGTAGGCCCAGAGACCGTGAACGATGCCGAGCGCCGCATAGCAGTCGCGGACCGAGTCGACGACGATGCGCACGGCACGCACGTCGAAGAGCTGCTCGAAGGCGAGGTGCTTGCGCTGCATCTTGCGGAAGATGCTGTACATGTGCTTCGGCCGGCCGTAGACCTCGGCGTGAATGCCGGCCTTCTCGAGCTGCTCGCGCACCATCGCGGAAACGCGTGCGATGTAGCGCTCGCGGTCGGCGCGCCGCTCGTTGAGGGCGGTGGCGATGCGCCGGTACTCCTCGGGCTCGAGATGGCGGAAGGCGAGGTCCTCGAGCTCCCATTTGAGCTGCCAGACGCCGAGGCGGTTGGCGAGGGGCGCGAACACGGCGCGCGCCTCGAGCGCGAGCCGCCGGCGCTCCTCCTGCGGCAGATCGCGCGCATGGCGCAGGGCGACCAGCCGCTCGGCAAGGCGCGCGAGCACCAGGCGCGGATCGCTCACCACCGCGAGCAGCATCTTGCGCAGCGTCTCGGCCTGGCGCGCATCGAGTCCCTGCTCCGGAGACCAGTTGCCCGGGAATCCGAGATCGCCGAGCTTCACGAGCGCCGCGGCGGTGTCCCAGGCCGTCGCCCCCACGACGCGCGGCAGTTGCCCGGGAGCGAGACCGGCGCGATTCAGGAGCGGTCGCACGAGCAGCGCCAGCGCGAGATCCGCATCTTCCGTCAGCGCCCCGAGGATCTCGGCCGCTTCGGCGCTCGTGGCCAGCTCTTGGGCGAGCGCGCTTCGGGAGGGCGCCGGGGCGAGAGGGGGCTCGCCCTTTGCCGCGGCCGCCGCCGTCGCCCCGTCCGCGCCGGTGCCCGCACCCGAGCGCGCGGCGTCCCACGCCGCGCTCTCGAGCGCGCGCCGGGCCGCGGCGATCGACTCGCGGAGCGCGGGCGGGCAGAGCTGTGTGGTTTCCATGGTCGTGGAGGTGTCTAGCGGCCTCCTTTGCGGCTATCATACGCGCGCGGTTTTTCCCAGGCGGCGCCGCAGCTTAGCCTCACCGCAGGAACGCGGGACGCACGCCGCGCGCGAGCCATGGTCAGTCACAAGAAATGGGCGAACATCCGGCAGCTTACGGGGCGAGGCCGCAACCGCGGCGAAGGCGCGCGCGGGGCTCGCGGGACGGGCGCCCACCGGCCGCTGCCGCCGGCCCCGGCCCCGGCGCGTCCGGTGCGGTATGAGGGCTACGGTCCCGGAGGCGCCGCGGTGCTCATCGACTGCCTGACGGAGGATCCCGAGGGCACGCGCACCGAGCTGCGGCGTGCTTTCGCCGAGCATGGCGGG
>JAKAZP010000139.1 GCA_021815905.1 Pseudomonadota bacterium
GACTGGGAGCCCGCAATGTGTAGAGCTGAACGGCGGCCTGATCGCTGCGCAGCAGCGTCGAGCAGCCGCCGAGCGCCGCGAGCAGCGGCCCGAGGAGCAGGAGCGGCACGAGCGGACGCGGGAGTTCGAACGACACGGTCACCTCGGTATCTGCACGCCGCGGGTCGCGGGCTGATAGAGCAGCTGCGAAGGATTGCTGCGCAGGCTCTGAGTGAGCTCCCGGAGCGACTTCGCGGCGGCATCTCCCTGGCGTACGAAGCGCTCGATCTCGGGCAGGCTCACGCGCGTGAACGAGCGCACGTCGGCGCGGTTTTCCGAGATCATCGCATCGAGCTCGCCGGTCGCGCGCGAGAGGTTGTCGGCCACCGTCTGCAGTCGGCGGACGGTCGTCAGGATCTGCGGCGCCGCGGTCGACATCACCCCGCGCGCGCGGCTCGCGGCGCCCCCGAGCTGCGCGGTCGCCGTGCCGAGCTGTCGCAGGAGCGAGTTGACGTTGCGCACGGTCTGCGGGAGCGCGTGGCTCGCCTGCGAGAAGTCATCGATGCTGCGCGAGAGCTCGGCGATGTTGCGGGAGCTCAACAGCCGGTCGAGCCGCTCGATGACGCCGCCGGCGGCCGCCGTGAGATGCGGCAGCTGCGCCATGAAGATGTCGAACTGCGAGGGTGCCGAGCGGATCACGGGGTACCTGATGCCGGACACCGAAGGCGGCGCGGGCTTCGCCGACTGCTGGAGGTCGATGTACAGCAGGCCCGTCACGCCCTGCAGGTTGAGCTCCGCGACCGTGCGGTCGGAGATCGGCGCGCTCGAGTTGATGGCCGCGACCACCTCGACGCGGCCCGCATTGCGCGGATCGATGCGCATGTCGACCACGCGGCCGACCCGCACGCCGAGGTAGCGCACCGCGGCGCCGCGCTCCAGGCCGCTCACGCTGCCGTTGAAGTAGATCTCGTAATGGTGGTAGCTCTGCCGGACGCGATTGCCCGAATACCAGAACACGAACAGCGCCGCGACCAGCCCCACGACCAGCACGAACGCCCCTACCGCGGCGTAGTTCGCCTCACGCTCCATGGTTCACCTGCGCACGCGAGCGCGCGCGCTCGCCATGAAAGTACGCCTGGATCCAGGGATGGGGATGATCGACGATGCGCTCGAGCGTATCGACCTCCATCCGCTTGTCGACGATCACCCCGACCCGGGTGCAGGTCCGGAAGATCGAATCCAGGTCGTGTGTGATCATCACCACGGTCAGACGCAACTCTCTTTGCAGGTACAGCATCAGCTCGTCGAATTCCGCGGCCGAGATCGGATCGAGTCCGGAGGTCGGCTCATCGAGGAACAGCAGCGGCGGGTCGAGCGCCAGGGCGCGCGCCAGGGCGGCTCGCTTGACCATGCCCCCCGAGAGCTGTGCAGGATATTTCCGCGCGGCATCCGGGGGAAGGCCCACCAGGCGAATCTTGAGCATCGCGAGCTCGTCGCGCGCCGCGGGCTCGAGCTCGAGGTGCTCGATCATGGGCAGCTGCACGTTCTGCAGCACCGTGAGCGAGGAATAGAGCGCCCCCTGCTGGAACGTGACCCCGTAGCGCGCCTTGACGGACTTCAGCGCCGCCCCCGAGAGCCGCGTGATGTCCATGCCGCCGAGCCGGATCACGCCCGCCTGCGGCCGCTGCAGCCCCAGAATGCTCCTGAGCAGCACCGACTTGCCGGTGCCCGAGCCGCCGACGATGCCGAAGACCTCCTCCTCGCGCACCCGCAGGTCGAGGCCCTCGTGCACGACCTGCTCGCCGAAGCGGTTGACGAGTCCGGTCACTTCCAGGATCGGGTAGATCAAATCCCGAGCTCCATGAACAGCACCGCGAACACGGCATCGGCGAGGATGACGAGAAAGATCGCCTGCACCACCGCGACCGTGGTGAGCCGCCCGAGCTCGCGCGAGGAGCCGCGCACCTGCATGCCGCGGTGGGTGCCGGCGAGTGCGATGAGGACGGCGAACACCGGCGCCTTGAGGAGTCCCACCCAGAACGTGGTGCCGGAGATGGCGTGGCTCACGCGGTTGATGTACTGGTCGAGCGGAATGTGCAGCAGATAGCCGCAGAGCACCGCGCCGCCCGCGAGGCCCACGATGTCCGCGATCACCGTGAGCAGCGGCAGCGCGATGACGAGCCCGAGCACCCGCGGCAACACCAGCGCCTCGAACGGGTCCACGCCCGTCGCCTCGAGGGCATCGACCTCCTCGTTGAGACGCATGGAGCCGATCTCGGCGGCGAACGCGCTGCCGGAACGGCCGGCCACGATGATGGCGGTGAGCAGCACGCCGAGCTCGCGCAGCACTCCGATGGCCACGAGGTCGACCACGAAGATCTCGGCTCCGAAGCTGCGCAGCTGCTGCGCGCTCATGTAGGCGATGATCACGCTGATGAGGAACGCGATGAGCGCGACGATCGGAATGGCGGTGATGCCGGTGTCGTAGACGTGGCGCGCCACCGCGGTCGGGCGCACCGACTTCAGGCGCAGCAGCGAGCGCGCGGCCGTCGTGCACAGCCGCCCGAGAAAGGCCACGCCCGAGAATGCGTCGGTTCCGAGCGCCACGGCGCGGCGGCCGATGAAAGCGAGCGAGCGCTCCCCGGGCGCCTCGCCGAGCGCCGATCCGCGGGACGTCCCGGCGCCGGCCGGCGCGCCCGCGCGAGGCTCGGGGCTCAGTGTCTGCTCCACCAGACGCAGTTGATCGGGAGGGGCCCCGGCGAACTGCACCTCGATGCCCGCTCCCCGCGCGCGGCGCAGGAATTCGCGCAACCGCCACGCCCCCGTGAGATCGAGCGCGGCGAGCCCGCCGGTCCCCACCTCGAGCCGGCGCGCGCCGGACAGATCGATCGCGGCGAGCGCCGCATCGATCGCGGGATACTCGAGCGAGCGCCACTCCCCGGTGAGCTCGAGCGCGAGCCCTCCCTCCGTGCGGCGCACCTGCAGCAGCATGCCGACTTTCGCCTCCTCGCGGCTCAGCCGCCGCTGCCTGACGGCTCGGCCATCGCGCGCACGGACGCGCGGCTCATTACCCGCTCGAACACCTGAGATGCTCCTCTCGCTCGCCGAGTGACGGCTCGGGCCGCGGATGCGGGATGATAGTCGGGATCCATGCCGCGCGCCCGCGCGGCGGCCCCCGAGGCCCGGTTTGAGCCCGTGCCGAGCCCGCGGGTACAATCACCGCCCTTTTCCGCCTCGCTCGCGAATCACGCCATGAAGCCAGTCTTGAACGTCGCGATCACCGGCGCCGCCGGGCAGATCGGCTATGCCCTCGCCTTCCGCGTCGCCTCCGGACAGCTCCTCGGGCCCGATCAGCCCGTGAGCCTCCACCTCCTCGAGGTCACCCCGGCGCTGCAGGCGCTCAACGGAGTCGTGATGGAGCTTTCCGACTGCGCCTTTCCGCTGCTGCAGCGGATCGAGGCGACGGATGACGCCAGGATCGCCTTCCGCGACTGCCACGTGGCGCTGCTGGTCGGCGCCCGCCCGCGAGGTCCCGGGATGGAGCGCAAGGACCTGCTGCTCGCGAATGCGCAGATCTTCTGCGCCCAGGGCAAGGCGCTCAACGAGGCGGCGGATCGCAGCGTCAAGGTGCTGGTGGTCGGCAACCCCGCCAATACCAACGCGCTCATCGCCCGCGCCAACGCCCCGGAGCTCAACTCGCGCAACTTCACCGCGATGACCCGTCTCGATCACAACCGCGCGCTGTCGCAGCTCGCGCAGAAGACCGGCGCGCACGTGACGGAAGTGCGCCGCATGATCATCTGGGGGAATCACTCGGCGACGCAGTACCCCGACCTCAATCATGCGCTGGTCCAGGGCCGGCCCGCCCGCGGGCGCGTGGAGGCCGCCTGGGTGGAGCAGACCTTCATCCCGCTCGTGCAGCAGCGCGGCGCTGCCATCATCAAGGCGCGCGGAGCCTCCTCCGCCGCGTCGGCGGCCTCCGCCGCCATCGATCACGTCCACACCTGGCTGCATGGCACGGCCGAGGGCGACTGGGTGAGCATGGCGGTACCCTCCGACGGCAGCTACGGCATCCCCGAGGGAGTGATCTACTCGTATCCGGTCACCACCCGGGGCGGGGAGTACCGGATCGTGCCGGGCCTGTCGGTCGACGAGGCGAGCCGCAAGCGCATGGATGCGACCCTCGGGGAGCTGCGCGAGGAGCGCGAAGGGGTCAAGGCCCTGCTCGGATGAGCCGGGTGCCGGCGGTGCTATAGTCCGGGCAGGCCGCCCCGGGGCGGCGGCGCCGAAGGACTCCCATGCTGGGCGCGCTGGTCACGTTCGTCATCGTCCTGGGTTGCGCCTATGCCGTGACCCAGGCCGGCGGTGTCATCACTCTCGCCTTCATCGCGGCGGTGCTGTTTCTCGCGTACCGCCGCCTGTCGCTGCTCGCATTCACCGCCACCTTCACGGTGCTGCTCGCCGCGTACACGGCGCTCGGGGCCTCCGGGATGGCCGCGACCGCCTGGAAGGGATTCCTCTGGCTGCTGCTCACGGGATTGTGGCTGCTCAACGTCCGTCCGCTGCGCAAGGCGCTGATCACCCGGCCGTTCATGAGGGCGTACCTCAAGCTCCTTCCGGCGGTGTCGCAGACCGAGCGCGAAGCGCTCGAGGCGGGAACGGTGTGGTGGGACGGGGAGCTGTTCACGGGCGCTCCCACGTGGTCGCGCCTGCTCGGAGCGAGGCCCCCGCAGCTGTCGGCCGAGGAGCAGGCGTTCGTCGACGGGCCGTGCGAGGAGCTCTGCCGGATGCTCGATGATTGGCAGATCACCCACGAGCTCGGCGACCTGCCGCCCGCGATATGGGAATTCCTCAAGTCGCGCGGCTTCTTCGCGATGATCATTCCGAAGCGCTACGGCGGCCTCGAGTTCTCCGCGTACGCGCACTCGTGCGTGCTCGCGAAGCTCGCGAGCCGCAGCGCCACGTGCGCCTCCACCGTCGCGGTGCCGAACTCGCTCGGCCCCGCGGAGCTGCTGAACCACTACGGCACCGAGGAGCAGAAGGATCACTATCTGCCGCGGCTCGCCCGCGGCGAGGAAGTGCCGTGCTTCGCCCTCACCGGGCCGCGCGCCGGCTCCGATGCCGCCTCCATCCCGGACACCGGCATCGTCTGCCGCGGGATGTGGCAGGGGCGCGAGGTCCTCGGGATGCGCCTGAACTTCGACAAGCGCTACATCACCCTGGCGCCGATCGCGACCGTGATCGGCCTCGCCTTCCGGCTGTTCGATCCGCAGCGGCTCCTCGGCGATCGCCTCGACATCGGCATCACCTGCGCGCTGATCCCGCGCGCCACCGCCGGGGTGACGATCGGCCGGCGCCACTTCCCGATCAACATCCCGTTCCAGAACGGCCCGATCCAGGGCCGCGACGTGTTCGTGCCGCTCGAGTTCATCATCGGCGGTCCGAGGATGGCCGGGGCGGGCTGGCGCATGCTGGTGGAGCAGCTCTCGGTGGGGCGGTGCATCTCGCTGCCGTCGAATGCCACCGGCGGCTCCAAGGCGGCCGTGTTCGCCAGCGGCGCCTACGCGCGGATCAGACGGCAATTCAACATGCCGGTGGCCCGTTTCGAGGGCGTGGAGGCCGTGCTCGCGCGCATGGCGGCGCTCACCTACACCATGGACGCGGCGCGCTCGGTGACCGCGGGCGCCATCGATGGCGGCGAGAAGCCGTCCGTGCCCTCGGCGATGCTCAAATATCACCTGACGGAGATGGCCCGGCAGGTGGCCAACGACGCGATGGACGTGCACGGCGGCAAGGGAATCTGCCTGGGCCCGCGCAACTATCTCGCGCGCGGCTACGAGTCGGTGCCGATCGCCATCACGGTCGAGGGGGCGAACCTGCTCACGCGCAGTCTCATCATCTTCGGCCAGGGCGCGGTGCGCTGCCACCCCTTCGTGCTGAAGGAGATGAATGCGGCGCACGACCCCGACCGCGCGCGCGGCGTCGATGAGTTCGATCGGGCGCTGTTCGCCCACATCGGCTTCACGCTCTCGAACGCGGTGCGCTCGCTCGTCATGGCGCTCACCCACGCGCGCTTCACCCGCGCTCCGGTCAAGGGTCCGACGGCGCGCTTCTATCAGCACATCGTGCGTTTCAGCGCCTCGTTCGCCTTCACGGTGGATGTGGCGATGCTGACGCTCGGGGGCTACCTCAAGAAGAAGGAGAGCCTTTCCGCCCGCCTCGGCGATGTGCTGTCGAGCATGTATCTCGCGTCCATGGTCCTGAAGCATCACGAGAACCAGGGCCGCCCGGCCGAGGACCTCGCCGTGGTCGAGTGGGCCTGCCGCAACCTCCTCTATCATGCCCAGGAGCAGCTGCACGGCTTCCTGCGCAACTTCCCGAATCGCCTGCTCGGGGCGCTCATGCGCGCCGTGGTCTTCCCCCGCGGGCGCGCCTACTCCGCGCCCGCCGATCGCCTCGGGCGCAAGGTCGCCGAGCTCGTCACGTCGGCCACCGTCACGCGCGACCGGATCTGTCTCGGCATCTATCGCACCGTCGAGCCCGGCAACCCGCTCGGACTGCTGCACGAGGCGCTGAAGCTCGCCGAGAGCGCCGAGCCGATCGAGAAGCGCATCCGGGTCGAAGGCGTCAAGGCCGGGCGCGTCACCGCGCTCGACCTGCCCGGGAGAATCCAACAGGCGCTCGCCGCCGGGATCATCTCGGAGACCGAGGCGGCGGCGCTCTCGGAGTACGACCGCAAGGTCATGAACCTCGTGCACGTCGATGACTTCGCGCCGCACGAGCTCGGAGTGCGCGCGCAGCCGCAGTCCGCCAGGCGGCCCGCGGCCCAGGCGGTGTAGCCGTGGGCGAGGGCGGCACCGCAACGGCGGCTGTCCCGCCGGGGTCGTCCGGCGCCGGCGAACCGCTCCCGGGCGCCGCGGCGGCGGTGGCGCACGCCGCCGCGCCCGCGGCCCCGGAGCGCTGCGC
>JAKAZP010000140.1 GCA_021815905.1 Pseudomonadota bacterium
GCGTACCGCTTCAGCGAGACGATCCCGATGGCGGCGGCTGCCGCGCGGGCGCGCACGGGCGCTGCTCGCGGGCGTGGCGCTGCTGCTGTTCGCGCTGCGCGCGCTGGTGCCGGTCGGATTCGAGCCGGCGAGCGACGGCTCGCTCTCGCTCGTCATCTGCCAGGAAGGGCTCCCGCCGCCGCCGCACCGCTCCGGCGCGCCCGAGCGTGGCGGGGGCGCGTCACACGGCGATCACTGCCTCTTCTGCAACAGCCCGGGAACGGCGCCGGCGCCGTTCCTCGTGGCGCTGGCCGCGGTCCTGTTCCTCGTCCTCGCGGCCGTCACATCGCGCACGCCCTCGCTCGAGGGCTTGCGTCTCCTGCACATTCCCCAGGCACGCGCGCCTCCCGGGCGCATCTAGCGCTTCGTCGAGTCCTTCGCACGGGTCCGGCCGGCAAGCCGGCCCGGCGCGCGCGTGTCATTCGGAGGGGAACCGCCTGCGGCGGATCCCGGGGAACATTGCCATGGGTCGAATCGATTCCAACCGCGGCGCGCAGTCCGTGCGCGTCCTCGCGGGGGCTGGCTGGCCGCATCTGAGGGTTCGCCGCATCCGCTCCCGGCGCGCCGAACCCGCGGGGGCGATGGCGCTCGTGGCCGCGCTCATCCTCGCGCTGCTGCCCGCGCACGCCTGGGGCGCCGCCTTCGGCCGCGTGACCGGCACCGTCCGCGATGCGCGGGGCAGGCCGGTCGCGGGCGCGAAGGTCGTGCTCGAGTCGCAGACGCACCGCATCCTCGTGCGGCACACGGCCGCGAGCGGGGCGTTCGACTTCGCCGACGTCGCGATCGGGGAGTACCGGCTCACCCTCTCCCACGCAGGCCTCGCCCCCTCGAGCCGGACGGTCACGGTGCAGGCCGGGTACTCTCCCGTCGCGAACGTCGTGCTGCTGCCTCGAGCGCAGCTCGCCGAGATCAAGGTGACGGCGAACGAGGAGCTGCCGCCGGTCGCCTCGGTGACGCCGATCACGCTCGTGAGCTCGCAGAGCATCATGCGCACCCCCGGGGCGATCAACGTCAACAGTCTCGCGATGATCACCGACTACGTTCCGGGCGCCTACGAGGCCCACGACATGCTCCACATCCGCGGCGGCCATCAGATCAACTGGCTGATCGACGGCATCGAGATTCCGGACACCAACATCGGGGAGAGCGTCGGACCCGAGGTCGATCCCGAGGACATCCAGACGCTCGCGGCCGAGCGCGGCAGCTACAACGCCGACGAGGGCGATCGCACCTACGGGATCTTCAACGTCATCCCGAAGACCGGGTTCAGCGCCGACGACGAGGCGAACGTCGACTTGACGGCGGGCAATTTCGGCCAGACCGACGATTACGTGAGCGCCGCGAGCCACGAGGGCAAATTCGCCTACTACGCGAGCCTCGAGGGCAATCGCAGCAGCCTCGGCCTCGAAACCCCGGGCCCGCGGGTGATCCACGACGCGACCCGCGGCTACGGCGCCTTCACCAACCTGCAGTACGAGCCGGGCCCGGGCGACTCGGTGCGGCTCGTCGCCCAGGCGCGGCAGGACCTTTACCGGATTCCCGACTGCACCGCACCGCTCCCCGATGCGCCGGAGTGCCTCGGGCAGTTCGGCGATGCGCAGGCGGAGGGGAACGACTTCGCGCTGCTTTCCTGGGCGCATACGTTCAGGAACGACGCGGTGCTCACCAGCTCGGTCATGTATCACTACGAGCGGGCGGCCTACGACGGCGGCAGCCGCGACTATCCGACCATCACGACCTTTCACCACAGCTCGCAGTACGAAGGCGCCGAGGAGAACCTGCGGATGCATTTCAGCCGCAATCACCTGGACGTCGGGGTCTATGGCTTCGCGCAGCAGGATCAGGCGACGTTCAACCTGGCCTACAGCGGCGGGAGCGCCCCTGCCGTCACGGAGCTCGAGCATCCCACGGGCGAGCTGGTCGACGCCTGGGTACAGGACACCTTCAACGCGACTCGCTGGCTCAATCTCACCGCGGGCGTGCGCGCAACCCGCTTCCGCGGCATCATCACCGAGAGCGCGACCGATCCGCGCCTCGGCGCGACCGTGACGCTGCCGCGCCTGAACTGGGTGCTGTCGGCCTTCTGGGGCAAGTACTACCAGGCGCCCCCGCTCGAGACCGTCTCGGGGCCGTTCGTGACCCGGGTGACGGCGCGGGGCACGAGCTTCGCCCCGCTGCACGGCGAGCGCGACACCGAGCGCCAGTTCGGCGTCACGATCCCGGTGATGGGCTGGAGGATCGGGGCGGACTACTTCGTCACCCAGTCGCGGAACTTCTTCGATCACAATCCGATCGGGGAATCCAACATCTACCTGCCGCTCACCGATCAGGGCGCGCTCATCGAGGGGCGCGAGCTCACGGTGCGCTCGCCCGCCTTCTGGAAGTACGGCCAGGTGCACCTCGCCTACTCCAACCAGACCGCGGACTGCTTCGGCTCGATCACCGGCGGGCTGGTCGTGCCGGGCACGGCCTGCGGCGACTACAGCGCGCTCGATCACGATCAGCGCAACACGCTCAACGTCGGCTACAACGCCAATCTCCCCGACCGCTTCTTCATCGGCACCAACGTGTCGGTGAATTCCGGGCTCGCCAACGGCAACGCCCCGCCGAGCCACCTGCCGAGCTACACGGAGGTCGACCTCGACGTGGGCCGCGACATCACCCGCGACCTCTCGGTCTCGGTCACGGGCACGAACCTCTTCGACCAGCACCTGATGACCGACAACAGCCTCACCTTCGGCGGGGTGCACTGGAACAACCCGTTCCAGATCTACGCCGAGGCGCACTATCGATTCCATTACTGACCGGCCGGGTCGGCGGCCGCGGCGCGACGCCCCCGCGGACGGCTTCGCCAGCGCTCGCCGCGCCCCCTCGAGCGCGCGTCGCCGAGCCCGCGCTCCCGGGCGCCGCCGCCGCCCGGGACTGTGGGATAATTTCGCCATGAAGATCCAGGGGACCCACTACCGCACCCTCTGGCCGCTGCCCTCGGGCGCCGTGCGGGTCATCGACCAGTCCCGGCTGCCGTTCGAGCTCGCGATGCGCGACCTCGAGACGGTCGAGGACGCCGCGCAGGCCATCCGCACCATGGTGGTCCGGGGCGCCCCGCTCATCGGCGCCACCGCCGCCTACGGCCTCGCCCTCGCCCTGCGCGAGGATGCCTCCGATGCGCGCATCGCCGAAGCCGCGCGCCTCCTTCAGGCCACGCGTCCGACGGCCGTCAATCTGGCATGGGCCCTCGCGCGGGTGAGAAGCGCGATCGCGCAGCTCGAGCCGCGCGAGCGGTGCGGGGCCGCATTGCGCGAGGCCGGTGCGATCTGCGACGACGACGTCGAGCAGTGCCGGGCGATCGGCGCGAACGGGCTCGAGCTCATTCGCGCGCTCGGCGCGCGCCACGGCGGGCCCGTCAACATCCTCACCCACTGCAACGCCGGATGGCTCGCCTGCGTCGACTGGGGCACCGCGCTCGCTCCGATCTACATGGCGCACGATGCCGGTATCGCGCTGCACGTCTGGGTCGATGAGACCCGGCCCCGCAATCAGGGTGCGGCGCTCACCGCCTTCGAGCTCGGCGCCCACGGCGTGGCGCACACCGTGATCGTCGACAACCTGGGCGGGCATCTCATGCAGCACGGACGGGTCGACATGGTCATCGTGGGGAGCGATCGGACCACCGCCTCGGGCGATGTCTGCAACAAGGTGGGCACGTACTTGAAGGCGCTCGCGGCGCGGGACAACGGCGTGCCGTTCTACGCTGCGCTGCCCGTCAGCACCATCGACTGGACGCTGGAGGAGGGCGCGAAGGTCGAGATCGAGCAGCGGGCGGCGCGCGAGGTGACGCACGTCATCGGCCGCGCGGATTCGGGCGCGATCGAGAGCGTGCAGGTGGTGCCGGACGGCAGCGCCGCGCTCAATCTCGCCTTCGATGTCACTCCCGGGCGGCTCGTGACCGGGATCATCACCGAGCGTGGCGTATGTCAGGCGAGCCGCGCGGGGCTCGAAGGTCTCTACCCCGAGCGCAGGCGCCGGGCATGACGCCCGGGCGCTCCGATGCCGAGCGCGCGTTGCGCGAGCAGCTGATCGGAGCGTGCCGCGAGCTCGGACGCCGGGGACTCACGCGCGGCACCTCCGGCAACGTGAGCGTTCGCCGCGGCGCATCGAGCTTCTTCGTGAGTCCCACGGGCATGGAATACGATGCGCTCGCGCCCGAGGACATCCCGCTCGTCACCCTGGATGGGCGCTGGCACGGCCGCCGCCGCCCCTCGAGCGAGTGGCGCTTCCATCGCGACATCCTCGCCGCGCGCCCGGGGACCGGCGCGATCGTGCATGCTCATCCGCTCCACGCGACCGCCCTCGCGTGCACGCACCGCGCGATTCCGGCGTTTCACTACATGGTCGCGGTGGCGGGCGGCGAGGACATCCGCTGCGCCCCGTATCACACCTTCGGCTCCCAGGCGCTTTCCGATGCGGCATTGGCCGCGCTCGAGGACCGCAACGCCTGCCTGCTCGCGAACCACGGCATCATCGCCCTCGGCGCGGGAATCGCCGAGGCGCTCAAGCTCGCCGAGGAGGTGGAGAACCTCGCGGCCCAGTACTGCGCCGCGCTCGCGCTCGGGGACGTGAGGATCCTCGATGGGGCCGAGATGAGCCGCGTGCTCGGGAAATTCCGCACCTACGGGCGCCAGGACGCTCCCGACCCCGGCCTGACGCACGCCGGCGAAGCGCTGCCGCCGCGGGAAGACTGACGGCGCGGTGTCACCGCGCCGCGCGGCGGTTCAGCACGAAGCGCGCCAGGATGTTGATGACCAGCACGAACGCCGTCACCAGGAATGCCGCCGCGTACGCGAGCGCGTTGGCCGAGGCGAACGGCTCGTTGATGAACGTCCAGATGGCGTATGTGAGATAGCCGATGGGCGAGTGCGTCAGCCGTCCATCCCACATGTAATTCGACCACCCGGCGGTGTACAGCAGCGGTGCGGTTTCCCCGACCGAGACGGCGAGCGCGAGCAGGATCCCGGTGAGGATCGAAGGCAGCGCCGCCGGCAGGCAGATCCCGAGGATCACCCGCCGGTCGTTGGCGCCGAGGGAGTATGCCGCGTCCCGCAGATCGTTCGAGACCTGCCGCAATCCCAGCTCCGTGGTGCGGCAGATGTAGGGCAGGCAGATCACCGCGAGCGCGATCGAGCCGCCCGCGACCGAGAAGCTCCAGCCGAGCCACTCGACCAGGGCGACGTACGCGAAATACCCGACCACGATCGAGGGCACGCCGACCAGGACGTCCGAGAGGAACCGGATCGCCGTCGCCCAGCGGCTGAAGCGGTACTCCGAGGTATAGAGGCCGGCCGCCACGCCGATCGGCACCGAGATCAGGAGCGCGCCCGCCGAGAGCACGAATGTCCCCTCGATGGCGTTCAGCAACCCGCCGCCGCTCCCCTGGGTGATGGTGGTGAACGTGGAGATCCTGAGCGCGCTCGCCCCGCGGACGAACACGACGCCGATGATCCAGATCATCATCGCCGAGAGCGCGAACAGGCACGCGCCGGTCAGGATCCAGCCGCTCGCGCTGAAGAGCCGCCGCGAGAGCGGGATCTGATTCGGGACCGCCGGACGGGCGAGAGGCGTGGCGGCCGCCATGCTCAGGCCACCATGGAACGCTGCACGGTGCCCCACATGGTCAGCAGCAGCCGCGCGATCGCGCTCACGATGATGGAAATCATGCACAGCACGAGCGCGATCTCCGCGAGCGAGCGCACGGCGATGCCGGTGGGGTCCTGCAGCGCGCTGTCGAGCTGCGAGACGATGAAGGCCGCCATGGTCGAGATCGGGTTGTAGATGTTGTGCGGCAGGTAATTGAGCGCGTTGCCGCTCACCATGAGCACCGCCATCGTCTCCCCGAGTGCGCGCCCGAGGGCGAGGAAGGTCGCGCCGATCAGCGTGCCGCGCGCCCCCGGAAGCGTCACGCGCCAGAGCGCCTCGAACCGGGTCGCGCCGAGCGCGAGCGCCGCCTCGCGCATCGAGGTCGGCTGGCTGACGATGGCGTCGCGCAGCGTCGCCGCGATCAGCGGCACGATCATGAGCGAGAGCACGACGCTGGCGGTGAGCAGGCCGTAGCCGCTTCCGGTCGGGCCGGCGAAGAACGGGATCACCTTGCCGATCGTGCCGGCGAGGAACGGAAAGAAGTGCTTTCCGAGGAACGGGATCACGACGACGTAGCCCCAGAGACCGAACACCACGCTCGGGATCGCCATCAGCAGCTCGACGAAGAAGGAGATCCAGAGCCTCAGGTTCGCGGGCACGGCCTCCGCGAGGAAGATCGCCGCCCCGATGCCGGTGGGCAGCGCGATCAGGAGCGCGATCAGGGTGGAAAGCAGGGTACCGGCGATCAGGAAGAGGATCCCGTAGGTCGCCCCGGGCTGGATCTGCGTGCCGTGGACGGTGACGGGATTGCCGTAGAGGTTGCCGAGGTTCCAGGTGTCCCGCAGCACGAAGCCGAAGCCGTTGAAGCGCATCGCCGGCCACGAATAGATCGCGAGGAACAGCACGATGGCGAACAGACAGGCCGGCACGAGACCCGCCACGAGGCCGAGCCAGGTCTTGAATTTCATGCCGCGAGGGTCTCGGTCACCAGGTCGATCGCCGAAAACGGAACGGGGCCCGCCCGGTGGGCGAGCCCCGTCAGTATAGCTGCGCTCCTGCGCAAGCGGGCGGGAACCCGCTCAGCTGCCGATCTTCTCGATCTGCGCCCGGCTCAGCTTCACGATCGGCGCGGGCAGCGGGACGAAGCCGACCGCCTGCATGAAATGCGGCGCGCTGCCGTAGCGCGGATCGCTCGCCCACAGGAGAAAGCTCTTGAGGGCGTTGGCCGTCGCGGCATCCGGTTGCCGCGGGTTGATGAT
>JAKAZP010000141.1 GCA_021815905.1 Pseudomonadota bacterium
GTCGACGGCGAACGGCGAATCCTCGGCGCGCTGCAGCGAGCGCCACAGCGCCTGCTCGATCTCCTCCTGACGGTCGCGGTCGGTGATCGGCGCGCCGTCATCCTCGAGCACGTGATAAAGATCGAGGCTGAAGCCGTCGCCGGTCGGGGTGATGCGGGCGTCGACGATCGTCAGGCCGAGTTGATCGAGCACGGCGGTGGTGCGCGCGAAGCCATGCCGCCGGGCGCGCGTGAAGATCAGCACCGCGGTCGTGCCTCGCACGCTCTGCGGATCGAGCGCGACCAGAGGCTCGTCGGAGGCGGGGTCGCGCTCGGCGAGCAGCCGGGAGTGCCATGCGACCTCCTCGGGCGAGTGCCGCAGGAAGTACGCGGCCGAGAACCGCGCCCAGGCGCGCTCGATGTCGCTCGCGGCGATCCCCCGCTCGAGCATCAGCCGCCGCGCCGCCTCCTGCGTCTCGCGCACCAGCTGCTCCTGGTCGATGGGCGACTCGAGCCCCCGGCGCAGCGCCCGCCGCACCCGATGATAGAAGTCGTGAAAGAGCGAGGCCTTCCACGAGTTCCACAGCTTCGGGTTGGTGCCGCGCACGTCGGCGCAGGTGAGCACGTAGAGGTAATCGAGATGCGCCTCATCGCCCACCGCGCGCGCGAAGGCGTTGATGACCTCCGGGTCGCCGATGTCCTGCTTCTGCGCCGTGATCGAGAGCTTCAGGTGATTGCGCACCAGCCACGCGACCATGCGCGCATCGTACGGCGAGAGCCCCTGCTCGAGGCAGAACGCCTCGGCATCGACGGCGCCGAGATCGGAGTGATCGCCCCCGCGTCCCTTGGCGATGTCGTGGAACAGCGCCGCGAGGTACGCGACTTCGGGCCGCGGGAGCTGCTGCATGATGCGCGAGGGCTCCGGGAGCTCCGAATCGTACCTCGGCAGCGCGAAGCGGCGCAGGTTGCTCACCACGAACAGGGTGTGCGCATCCACCGTGTAGGCGTGGAACAGATCGTACTGCATGCGCCCGACGATGCGCCCGAATGCCGGGATGTAGCGTCCGAGGACGCCGTAGTCGTTCATCCGGCGCAGCTCGTGAGTCACCCCGACGTTGGCGCGCACGATCTCGAGGAAGAGCCGATGGTGGCGCGGGTTCTGCCGGAACTCCTCGTCGATCAGCCACAGGCTCCGCGCCACGGCGCGCATGGTGGCGGCGCGCACTCCCTTGATGTCCGGGTTCTGCTGCAACAGCACGAAGAGCTCGAGGAGCGCGGAGGGCGCGCGGGCGAACACGTCCTCGCTCGCGGCCTCGAGCGAGCCGTTGCGCACCTGGAAGCGCGCATTGAGCGGACGGCAGCGATCGGGCGAGGGCTGCTCCTGGGGCGCGCCATCGGACTGGATCGATTCGCGAAACAGCTGCAGCAGCAGCTCGTTCAGGAGCCCCACGTCCTTGACCGTGCGGTAGTAGCGCTGCATGAGCTGCTCGACCGCGAGGGTGTAGGAGGCGTCCTCGTAGCCGAAGGTCTGCGCCAGGCGCAGCTGATGATCGAACAGCAACCGGTCCTCGCGCCGGCCGGTGAGCACGTGCAGCCCGAAGCGCACCTTCCAGAGAAAATCCCGGGCCTGCGTGAGGCGCCGCAGCTCCCCGAGGGTGAGGAAGCCATTGGCCACGAGTCCATCGAGCGAGTCCACCCCGAAGCGCCGCCGCGCCACCCAGGCGATGGTCTGGATGTCGCGCAGGCCTCCGGGACCGGTCTTGACGTTGGGCTCGAGGTTGTAGGCGGTGTCGTTGGCCTTGAGGTGACGCTCCGCCTGCTCGCGCACCTTCGCCTCGAAGAACTCGCGCACCGGCCAGAGCCGCTCGGGGCCGAGCCTCACGCGCATCGCCTCGAGCAGCGCCGCATCGCCCGCGAGCAGCCGCGACTCCAGGAGCGTCGTCATCACGCTGACGTCGGCCGCGCTCTCGTCCGCGCACTCTTCCACGGTGCGCACGCTGTGGCCGACCTCGAGCCCGATGTCCCAGAGGAAGGCGAGCAGGCGCTCGACGGCGGCCTTCTGCGGCCCCTCGGGCGCTCGCGGCGCGAGCAGCAGGATGTCGATGTCCGAGCACAGGTGCAGTTCCGCGCGTCCGTAGCCCCCGACCGCGACCAGCGACCCGCCGGCCATGGCTTGCGCGGCGTGCGCGCGCCAGGCGTCCCGCAGGACGACGTCGATGAGCGCCGCGCGCGCGTGCACCAGCGCCTCGACCGGCTCGTCGGCGAGAAAGCGTGTCTTGAGCTCATCGTGCGCCTGGCGCAGGAGCTCCCGGATGGCCGTGGGAGAGCCGCGCGCCCGCTCGAGCCGCTCGGGCAGGGCGGCAAGCAGCGGCCAGCCGGCATCGGCGGGAGGCGGCGGCGCGTCCTCGATGAGATCGATGTCGCCGGCGGCCACGCTGGGCTCAGTGCCTGCGCTCGCTCGCGCCGAGCGTCAGCACCTCGTGTCCGCGGTCCGTGACGAGCACGGTGTGCTCCCACTGGGCCGACAGCGAGTGATCCTTGGTGATCACGGTCCAGCCATCGGGCAGCAGCCGCACGTGACGCTTGCCCGCATTCACCATCGGCTCGATCGTGAACGTCATCCCGGGCTTGAGCTCGAGCCCGGTGCCCGGCTCCCCGTAGTGCAGCACCTGCGGGTCCTCGTGGTAGACCCTGCCGATGCCGTGGCCGCAGTACTCGCGCACCACGGAGTAATTCTGCTGCTCGACGAAGGTCTGGATGGCGTGGCCGACGTCGCCGAGCCTCGCCCCGGGCTTCACCGTCGAGATGCCGCGCCACATGGCCTCGTGACAGGTCTGCGCGAGGCGCTGGGCGTGGGCGGGCGGCTTGCCGACGAAATACATGCGGCTGGTGTCGCCGTGGTAGCCGTCGCGGATCACGGTCACGTCGATGTTCACGATGTCGCCCGCCTTGAGACGCTTCTCGTTCGGGATCCCGTGACACACCACGTGATTCACGGAGGTGCAGATGGTCTTCGGGAAGCCCCGGTAGTTGAGGTTGGCCGGTACCGAGCGCTGCACGTTGACGATGAAGTCGTGGCAGAGCCGGTCGAGCTCCTCGGTGGTCGTCCCGGGCAGCACGTGCTCGGCGATCATGTCGAGCACATCGGCGGCCAGGCGGCCGGCGATGCGCATCTTGTCCTGCTCCTCGGGCGATTTGATCGTGACGTGCATGGATTTCCGTGAGGCTCGAGTCATCGCGCGCCGGACGTCCGATTCCCCCGGCTCGGCGGCACGCGTAAGGCATTGTTTAGCAGGGGTCGTCATGGTATAAAGCGCGGCCTTTTTTGGCAATCAACCCACACGCGCATCGGTACTCCCGCCGGCTGGGTGTCCCCATCGGGTCGCAGGACCACCGGGGATGGCCGCGGGGATGCGCGGAGGCTCAACCCAGACTGAGGAATTGATCATGCCCGGCGTGTCGATGCGACAGATGCTGGAGGCGGGCGTCCATTTCGGACATCAGACCCGCTTCTGGAACCCGAAGATGGCTCCTTTCATTTTCGGCGAACGCAACAAGATCCATATCATCAACCTCGAGAAGACGCAGCCCCTGTATCTGGAGGCGGCGCAGTTCGTCAAAGGCGTCATCGCCGATGGCGGACACGTGCTGTTCGTCGGCACCAAGCGCTCCGCGCGCGAGGCCATGCAGAAGGAGGCCGAGCGCTGCGCTCAGCCCTACGTCAATCAGCGATGGTTGGGGGGCATGCTCACCAACTTCAAGACCATCCGGCAATCGATCAAGCGCCTCGCCGAGATCACCGAGCTCGCGACCTCGGGCGCGCTCGAGAAGCGCGGCAAGAAGGAGGCGACCCAGCTCCGGCGCGAGATGGACAAGCTCGAGAGGAGCCTGGGCGGCATCAAGCACATGGAGGCGCTCCCGGATGCGCTGTTCGTGGTCGATGTGGGCCACGAGAAGATCGCCGTCGACGAGGCGCGCAAGCTCGGCATTCCGGTGGTCGCGATCGTCGACACGAACTGCTCCCCGGATGGCATCGATTACGTGATTCCCGGGAACGACGACGCCATGCGGGCGATCCAGCTCTATGCCGCCGGGGTCGCCGATGCGGTGCTCGAGGGCAAGGAGTCGGTGCCGACCGTGGCGGTCGGGGAGGACGAGTTCGTCGAGCTCGACGAGGCGGGCAATCCGCGCCGCAAGAGCGCGCGCGGGCGGCAGAAGCCCTCCGCCGCGGTGCGCACGAAGAAGGCTCCTCCGCGCCGGCGGCCGGCTCCCGTCAAGCCACCGGCGGGACCCGAGGTGGTCGAGGCCGTGGTCGCGGAAGAGGAGGAAATCGAGGGCGAGGAGGTGCCCGAGGTGGCCGCCTCCGGCGGCACGGGCGAGAAGGCCGCAGTGCCCGCTCGCCGGCCGAGCGGCACCGGCGCCGGCAGGCGCAAGGGGCGCTCCGGCGGCTCGGACTGACATCCGGAGGGAAGTAGCGCAATGACGATCACAGCAGAGACGGTCAAGCAGCTGCGCGAGCGCACCGGCGCCGGCATGATGGAGTGCAAGAAGGCGCTGCTCGAGACCGGCGGAAATCTCGATGCGGCCGCGGAGCTCATGCGCAAGCAGGGTCTCGCGAAGGCCGACAAGAAGGCCGCCCGGATCGCCGCCGAGGGCGTGATCGCGCTCGCGCGCGCGGCCGACGGGCGCACCGCCGCCATGGTCGAGGTCAACTGCGAGACCGACTTCGTCGCGCGCGAGTCCGACTTCCGCGCCTTCGCCCAGTCGGTGGCGGCGCGCGCGCTCGCGGCGCATCCGCGTACGCTCGAGGAGTTGCTTGCGCAGCCCCTCGAGGGCGGGGAGCCGGTCGAGGAGCGCCGGCGCGCCCTGGTCGCGAAGATCGGGGAGAACATCGGCGTGAGACGCTTCGCCGTGCTCGCCGCACCGCAGCACCTCGGCGCGTACGCGCACGGCACGCGCATCGGCGCCCTGGTGGCGCTCAAGGGCGGCAGCGCCGAGCTCGCTCACGATCTGGCCATGCACGTCGCGGCGAGCAGCCCGAGATATCTCTCGAGTCGGGAAGTGCCGGCCGAGGTGATCGCCAAGGAGCGCGAGATTCTCACCGAGCAGGCTCGGGGCGAGGGCAAGCCGCCCGAGATCGTCGCCAAGATGGTCGAGGGCCGCTTGCGCAAGGCCCTGGGGGAGATCACGCTCCTCGGACAGCCGTTCGTCAAGGATCCGGACGTCACGGTGGAGAAGCTGCTGAAGAGCGCCTCGGCCGAGGTGCTCGCCTGCGAGCGCTTCGAGGTCGGCGCCGGCATCGAGAAGAGGCAGGAGGACTTCGTCGCAGAGGTGATGGCCCAGGTGAAGGCACACTGAGCCGTCGCGGGGCGAGGGAGGGCGGCCGCGAGGCGGCCGCGACAGGCTCGGGGCGGGCGTAGGCAATCAGGGCTCTCGAGGCATGACTGACGGCAAGAACAGTTCGCGCTACTCCCGCATCCTGGTGAAGCTCTCGGGCGAGGCCCTCATGGGTCGCGCCGATTACGGCATCGATCCGGCGGTGCTCAAGCGCATCGCCGGGGAGCTGCAGGAGATCGTCGGCTTCGGGGTGCAGCTCGCCGTGGTGGTCGGCGGTGGCAACCTCTTCCGCGGGGCGGGGCTCGCCCGTGCCGGGATGGACCGCGTCGCGGCCGATCACATGGGGATGCTCGCGACCGTCATGAACGCGCTCGCCATGCAGGACGCGCTCGAGAGCCTCGGGCTCTACGCGCGCGTCATGTCCGCCATCCGCATCAACGAGGTGTGCGAGGACTACATCCGCCGCCGAGCCATCCGTCACCTGGAAAAGGGCCGCGTCGTCATCTGCGCGGCCGGCACCGGCAATCCGTTCTTCACGACCGACACGGCCGCGGCGCTGCGCGCGATCGAGATCGGGGCGGACGTGCTGCTCAAGGCGACCAAGGTGAACGGCGTGTACTCCGAGGACCCGATGCGCAATCCGGACGCCGTGCGCTACGCGACGCTCACCTTCGACCGGGTGCTCGCGGAGAAGCTCAACGTGATGGATGCGACCGCGATCGTCATGTGCCGCGACAATCACTTGCCTCTGCGGGTGTTCAATCTCAACAATGCCGGGGACCTGACGCGCATCGTGCGCGGCGAAGAGGTCGGCACCGCCGTCACCTGCGAGTGACGGGCGAGCGCCGGGGAAGGGCCGGGGGCGGGGGCATTCCGCCGACAGGAGCACAGATCATGCTCGATGACATCATGAAAGACGCGCGCGTGCGCATGGCGAAGTGCGTTCAGACCTTCCAGGGGGACCTGAAGAAGCTGCGCACCGGGCGCGCCGCTCCGAGCCTCATCGAGCACCTGAAGGTGGACTACTACGGCACGGAAACCCCGCTGCAGCAGGTGGCGAGCATCGCGGTCGAGGACGGACGCACCCTGGTCGTCACCCCGTGGGAGAAGAGCGTCGTGCAGGCGGTGGAGAAGGCCATCTACAAGTCGGACCTCGGCTTGACGCCCATGACCGCCGGAACCGTGATCCGCATTCCGATGCCGCCGCTCACCGAGGAGCGCCGGCGCGAGATCACCAAGATCCTGAGGCACGACGGGGAGAACGCCCGGGTGGCGGTGCGCAACGTGCGGCGCGACCTCATGAACGACGTCAAGGAGATGCTGAAGGAGAAGCTCGTCTCCCAGGACGATGAGCACCGCGCCGAGGGCGAGATCCAGAAGCTCACCGACAAGCACGTCGCCGAGATCGATCAGCTGCTCTCGGCCAAGGAAAAGGAAATCATGCAGGTTTGACGTTGAGCGCAATGACTGAAGCGCCGGCACCCGAGGCGGTGCCCCGGCACATCGCAATCACCATGGACGGCAACGGCCGCTGGGCCGCCGCGCGCGGGCAGCCGCGCTCGGCCGGCCACAAGGCCGGACTGAAGCCCGTGCGCCTGTGCGTCGAGGCGTGCA
>JAKAZP010000142.1 GCA_021815905.1 Pseudomonadota bacterium
TGCTTCGGGTCCGGTGCCCAGGCCGCCCCGGACGGGGTCTGCCATTCAGCACCCGAACGAAGCGCCTCCGGAACGGTCAAGACAGCCATGCTTAAACCAGAGGAGGCGGTGAAACCGCCTTTAGAGGGTCGCGACGCGCCTTCGGGAGCGCCCGCCGGCGTGAAATCGCCCAACACGGAGAGCGACCCGAAGGATCCCTCGGCCTGGGATCCCTACGAGGTCTGGCGCACCCGGGTCAAGGGACCGGAGGGCTCGAGCCCGTAATTCTCTTTCGGCTTCGAGGCGGTCTGCCGGCCTCATCTTTTGCGCTCCCGACGCCTCGGCGTGCGCCTGAAGGCGCGTTGCATGGCGACGTAGAATGTCGGGCGTGTGACGCCGAGCAGCTCGGCGGCCCGCGCGATGTTGCCGCCGGTGATCTTAAGGGCCTGCTGCACGGCGGCGGCCTCCGCCTGCCGGCGGACCTCCCGCAGCGGCAGGACTTCCGTGGCCTCCGGCGCCACGGGGCCGAGCGACAGGTCGGCCGCGCGGATGACCTTGCCTTCGCTCATGATGACCGCGGCGTTCAGGCGGTTCTCCAGCTCGCGCACGTTGCCAGGCCACGCATGCCGCTCGATCGCGGCGATGGCGTCGGGGGCGAGCGTCAGGGTCGGTATGCCATGGCGCCGGCAGGACTGTTGCAGCAGGTGGCCGGCGATCAACACGGCATCCGAGCCTCGCTCGCGCAATGGAGGAATGACAACCGGCACCTCGCCGAGGCGGTAGTAAAGATCCTCCCGGAACCGGCCGCGCGCGATTTCCGCTTTCAGATCCCGGTGCGTCGCGGCGATGACGCGCACATCGACCGGGATCGCCTCCCGGCCGCCGAGGCGCTCGATGAGGCGCTCCTGCAGGAAGCGCAGCAGCTTCGCCTGCAGGGAAAGGGGCATGTCGCCGATCTCATCGAGGAACAGCGTCCCGCCGTGCGCGGCCTCGATCTTGCCCGGCATCTGGCGCGTCGCGCCCGTGTAGGCGCCGCGCTCGTGGCCGAAGAGCTCGCTCTCGAGGAGCGCCTCGGGAATGGCCGCGCAGTTGATGGCCACGAGCGGCCGGGCCGCCCGCGCGCTCAGCGCGTGCAGCGCCCGCGCGAGCCGCTCCTTGCCCGTCCCGCTCTCCCCCAGGAGCAGCACCGTGGCCTCGGTGGGGGCGAGCTTGCGGATGAGGCGGCAGACCCCGAGCATCGGCTCGCTCGCCGCGAGAATCCCCTCGCGGCCGAGCCGCGGGTCCTGCGCGAGCTCGCGATTCTCGGCCTCGAGCTGATGGATCCAGCGCGCCCGATCCACGATCAGCGGCAGCATCCGGGGGTCGACCGGTTTCGGGCAGAAATCGTAGGCGCCGAGCCGCATGGCCCGCAGGGCATGCTCCCGCTCCTCGCGGCCGGTCACGACGATGATCTTCACCCGCGGCGCGGCGCGCAGCAGCGCCGTCATGGTGGCAAAGCCTTCCTCGACGCCATCGGGATCGGGAGGCAGGCCAAGATCCTGCAGCACGATCGCCGGCTCTTTGCGGCGCAAGGCGTGCAGCGCCTCCTCGCGGGTGCCGGCGCAGTCGACCTCGAATGCATCGAGCGCCGCTGCGAGCTGGCGCTGCAGGCCCGGGTCGTCCTCGACCAGCAGCAATCGGGTTCGCTTGGCGCTCATGGGAAAGGCTCTGGCGCCGCGGTGGCAGGCGCGCAACCGGCCGTTATGTCGTGCTCTTGATCCTAGTGAGCGGCAGCGGCCGGACATCACGCGCGCGGATCGATCCGCCTCGTCGTCGGCAAGCCTTGCAGTCCGCGCCGCCCGCTCAGGCCCGCAGCTGCTGCGCCGCCCAGCGCACTTCCCGGGCGATCTGGGTGACCGCATCGGCCTCCCGGTAGCGGGACGGCAGCAGCTCGAAGGTATGGGTCTCGACCTCGAAGTGGTCGGTGATCGGCGCCGCCCGATGCGCCTGCAGGGCCGCCTCGATGGACTCCCGCGTCGTCTCGAACGCCTCCATCCGCGAGAGGTGCACGGGCACATGCAGGCGCACCCGCCACTCGCAAGGCCGCTCGCGCGGATCGAAGGCCGCGAACGCCTCCGCCAGATCGCTGTAGCGGCGCAGCCCCCGCGCCGAGCGAGAGACGACCTGACGCAGACACACCTCATCGTCGAATGCCCGCAGCCGCTCGAGGTCGCCCGGGGTCACCTGCGGCAGGCGCAGCGCCGCGCTGATCTGCACCTTCGGCACAGCGATCCCCGCCGCTTGCAGCGCCGTGAGGGCGTCCGGCAGGTCCTCGAACGCCAGGGCGGCATGACAGAGGTCCACGCACACGCCCAGATGCTCCCGCAGCGCCGCTTCCGCGGCACGGACGCTGAGTTCGCCTTCGCGCGCCAGTAGCTCCCGTGCCTCCCGGGACATCGCGTAGCGCTCGAAGAATCGCACCGCCTCGGCGAGCGTCTCGATCATGAAGCAGGGCTCGGGCTCGAGGGCGGTGCGGATCACCTTGCCGCTGCGGCGTTTGATGTCGACGAGATGAGCCACGTGCCGCGCGAGCCGCGCCGCGATGGCCGCCTTGTCCGCCCGGGTTGCGATCGCCTGGCGGCATGCGCCGGGTACGGTGACGATGCTGCCGCGCATGCCTTCGGGCAGGAGCACGGCCAGCAGCTCCGCCAGCCGGTTGGTGTACTCGAGGCGCTCGTCGCTGCGCCAGTCGGGCAGGTAGACATCCTCCTTCACCCGGCCATGGAGCGCGCCGTGGGCAAGGCCGTCGATCGTGAAGATGTAGAGCGCCTGCTCGCGCAGCAGCTCGAAGAGCTCGCGCAGGACCTCGAGCCGGCTGAGCGCCGATGCCGCGGCGGCCGAGAGGCGCAGGCTCACGCCGGCCGGGCGCCCCGGGGCGATGCGCGCCTTGACGGCCGCGCAGCACGTCTCGAGGTATTGCCGGATCTCGGGCCAGCTCTCGCCCGGGTGGATGTGGGTGCAATGAGTCAGGTGCGCCGCACCGTCCGCGCCGCCGATCCTCACCGGCCTCGATCTTCCATCTCGTGAACCTCGACCCCGTGCCCAGACTTCGGGGCCCTACGCCCTTAGTGAGGGAAAGCGCGCGAACATCACGCTCCCCGGGGGCGCTCAGCGCCAGTCGCCCTCGAGCACGAATCCGCTCCAGTAATAAGGCGCGCGCCAGCGCCGCTCGGCCGACATCGCCATCTGGGCCGAGCGCAGGGCCTGCGGCGGGGGGAGGTGCAGCACCAGCAGCGCCCGGTAGAAACGCACCATGAAGGCGGCCGCCGCCTGATCGTCAAGGGTCCACAAGGTGGCGAGGACGCGCGGCGTGCCCGCGTAGAAGAAGGCATTCGCCAGGCTGTAGATGTGATCCGCCGGCGCCGCGGAATCGGCCGCCGAATCGCAGGCGCTCAGCACGACCAGCCGCGCGGGCATCGAGAGATTGTAGATGTCCGCGACTCGCAGGAACCCGTCCACCGGCCGCCCCTGCCGGTTGTAGAGTGAAAGCACGATGCCCGAGAGCTCCGGGCTCTTGGGATCGATGATCGCGTGCGTCGCGAAGTGCACGATCCCGTAAGGCTTCCACGTGGCGTGCAGAACCGCCTGGCGGCTCGCGGCGAAGCCGAGCGCGAGCCAGCGCTCATCGGCCGGGAAGTCGCGGGCGATGGATTGCGCCTCGCGCCGCGACCACGGCAGGCGCGGCAGACTGTGCGCATCCGCGGCGCGCAGCCCCGCTCTCAGGCCGGGTCTGGCCACGGCCGCGGCGCCGGCCGCCGCGAGCAACCGCGGATCGGTCCGCCCGAACACCGGATCTGCGAATACGGCGATACCCGGCCCGGCCTCAGGCTCGCCGCGGCGCCGGCGCAGCCAGCGCAAGGTGCCGGCGGAGGGCAGATACGTCATCGGGTTGGACACCCCAAGAGGCGCTGCCCCGCGGGCCGCCAGCAGCCCGAAGGGAATGCCCCGCAGCGGGCCATCGGCGACCAGGGCCACGGTGCGGTGGCCGAGACGTCCCGCCACGGGCCCGAGGAGCTCGGCGCCGAGCCTGGCGCAGAGCCTTCGGACCGCGGCGGAGCGCTCGCGGTCATAGCCCACCGCCGCCTGCAGGGACATGCCCGGCGGCAGCCGCGGCCACGACGCCAGCCGCTCGCGCAGCCTCGAGGCGGCCGCGGCCAGGCGCCCCGCGGCGGGCAACGGGAAGCTGCGCACGTGCCGGCGGGTGACTTCCCACAAATAGCTCACCGGCTCGCTCAGCCAGTACTCGAGCAGCACCGTGTGCCGGCCGAGCAGGCGCTTCTGGATCTCGGCCACCGTGATCGGCGGCGGGCGCGTGAGGTCGGCGTAACGGCGGTTGGCGGCGCGGATCGCGCCCTGGGCCTGCTCGAAGCGCGCCTGCGCCGCGTGCATCGCCTGCCGCGCCGCGGCCCGCTGCGCGGGCGTTGCCGAGCCGGCCAGCCGGGCGCGCCGGTAGGCGGCAGCGTCCAGCGCGTCCTGCGCTTGATCGCGCCGATGCAGCAGCGCTTGCGGCACCGCGCCGTGAATGTCGATCGCTCGCTCATAGAGAAGATCGGTCAGCGCCCGTGCGCGCTCGTTCTCCGCCGCCGCGAGCGCGGCGCGCGCATAGCGCGGCTCGTGAGTCCGCCGCGCGAGTCCCATGAGGACGTTGATGTAGAGGTCGTAGTAGCGTCGAGTCGAGTCGAAGAAGCCGGTGCGCGCATCCGGATCATCGAGCCGGCGGCGCTGCTCCTCGATGATCGCGAGCGCCTTCCTGCAGTCGGCCGCCGCGGCCGCCAGATCGCCGGACGCCTGCCGCAGGCGCGCCAGGCTGGCCCAGGCCACGGCGCGCTCGGGAGACTGATGGGTCTTGCGAGCCATCGCGAGCGCCGCCGTGTAGGCCTGCCCTGCCGCGGGAAAGTCCGAGGCGCGAAGATCGGCATTGCCGAGACTGATGTCGACCCGCATCTGAACTTCGGCCTCATGCAGGGACAGCGCCAGAGCGCGGGCCTGCAGGAGGCGCGCGCGCCCGGCCCGCGCGCGGCCCTCGCCGACCTCGGCCGCCCCGAGGCCCCAGAGGGCCGCGGGGCGCTTGCCGGCCATCTGCTTACGGGCACAGGCCGCCAGGGCCGCGCGGAATACGCGCTCCGCGGCCGGGTAGTCCCGCAGGGTGAGGAAGTACGCGCCTTCGTTCACCAGGGCGTTGACGCGGATGCTGCTGTCACCCATGCCCTGGATGCGCAGCGCGCGGCCGAACGCCGCCAGGGCCTGCTGCCGCTCCCCGAGCCTCGCGTAGACACGCCCGAGGCTCACGTCCACCAGGCCCATCGTCATGGCAGACGGGGCGCTCTTCAGGTCCTCGAGCGTGCGGTTGAATTCATCGAGCGCGAGTTGGTACTCGCCCTTGTCCTGCAACATCTCCCCCAGCGTCTCGTCCTCGAAGATGACGGCGCGCCGGTCGCCGGCGGCGCGGGAGAGCGCGAGGGCCCGGCGGATGAGGTGGATCGCGCGGCTCGTGAGGCCTTCCTCGAAATAAGCGCCGCTCGAGTTGGCGAGCGCCATGCCCTCATGGTCGATATCCCCGATGATGCGGTAGAGGGCGAGCGAGCGCCGGCCGGCCTCGATCGTCCCATCGAGGTTGCCGAGCCAGATCTGCACCGATTGCAGCAAGAGCAGCGAGAGCGCCCGCGACGGCAGGTCCGGGCAAGGCGAGCGCAGCGCCGATTCCACGGAATCGCGGGCCGCGGCATATTCACCGAGCGCGCTCTGCAGGTGCGCGAGGCCGTTGAAGGTGGCGCGGATGCCGCAGGCATCATCGAGCTTGCGCCAGCGGCGAAGCGCCTGTGCATACAGGCCCTCGTCCGTGGCGGCGGTGCCCGTGACCCCCTGGATGTGCGCCGCGTCCGCGGGAGCGACTTTGTCTCCCTGCTGGGCCCGCAACGCAACCCGCAGCCGCTCGGCCCGCGCCAGGGCATCCTGCGCGGCGGCGCGGACCGCATCGCGCGCGCGCGCGGGCCGCGCCTTGCCCAGCCGCAGGCGATACTCGACCGGCTGCGCGTCTCTGGGCGCGACCGAGATCGACCAGAGCCCGGGACGGGCCGCAACGAGGGTCACGCGAATCCGCCCGTCAACGCCATCCTGTGTGAATCGAAACGGCGCTTGCCGTCCCGCCGCATCGCGCCAGTCGAGGATCACGCGCCCGGTCAACTGCTGCACGGTGATGTCGGCGGCCTGGTGCGCCTGCAGGCGGATCGAGACGCTCTGGGACTGGCCGGGCGCGAGCCTGTGTACCTCGGAGCTCGAGCCTGCCGCGGAAGCAGGCGCGGCGGCGGACGTTGCAGGGAGCAGGAAGGTCGCGCCCAGCACTGCAAGGACGACCTTGATCCGTTGCCCGCCCGATACTCGCATCGGGGGCCAGTGTACGTTGCCGCCTCAACACGTTCTAGGTGTTGAGACAGCTATCTGTCACGGCGCAATGACACGCACGGAGTAACGCTGCACCTGACGCGGGCCGCCCGGCCCGACCTGCAGGATGAGAAAGCGCTCGGTACCCGGGGCCAGGCGATCGCGCGCGATCGCGAGCTGCACGAAGCTGACGCCGCCCAGAGATCGGGGTGTGAGGTCGCGGTACACGAGCTGGCCCGCGGCCGACCGCACTCGAACCTCGTACTGCCCGCGGGCATCCGGGACGACGATCTGCGTCTGAAGCGACTGCAGCGCCTCTGGCAGCCGGACCGTCTGCGCGGACACGGGTCCGCGCAGCACATCGGGCCTCAAGACCAGCACGAAGGCCGCGCCCGGCCGGCTCGAGCCTGCCACCGCGCCCCCCTCGGGGCTCGCGCCCCGCAACAGCAGCCACAGGCCCACGGCGCAGACCATGCAGGCGGCCAGGGCCGCCGCCCAGAGCCGCGGGCCGTGCCCGGGCCGTACCC
>JAKAZP010000143.1 GCA_021815905.1 Pseudomonadota bacterium
GCCTTCGCGGTGCCGGACGAGCTGCCAGACGGCCGCCGCGGCCAGCATCCCGATGCCGGCGAGGAGCGCGCAGACCGCGCGCGCCGTCGCGAGCCCGAGCGCGAGGGTGAGGAGCGAGGCGAGCGCGAGAGAGCCGTTGAGGAGCTGGACCACCCACACCGCGGTGCGCAGCGCCTGCCGGCCCTGGAAGTGGCCGCCGGCCGATTGCGCCACCCCCAGGGCGAGCGTGATCAGTCCCACGCTGACCGCGAGGGAGAGCGAGAGGTGATAGATCAGGGCGGCGACCCCCGCCGTGACCCACGCCGTCATCGCGCAGGCGAGCGCGGCCGCACGTCGCCACGGGGCATCGAGCCGGATGCCGCGCCGGGCCGCCACCTGATCGAGCCCGAGCGGCGCGGTGAGGCCGCCCACGGCGACGATCCCGAGCACGAGCGCCACGAGCCCGTATTCTGAAGTCGGCAACACCCGCGCGAGCAACAGGCTTCCGAGGCTGAACCCGACGCCCCCGAGTCCCATCACGGCGGCGGCGCGCAGCGAGGGCGAGCGAAAGAGCGCCTTCAGTATCCCGTTCATTCGATTCGGCACGCCGTCCGGCACCGCAATCGACGCTCCTTCTGCGCCGCTTCCGTCTCAGGCATGTTTCATGCTGGGCTGTCGCCCGTTGCGGACCGTGGGTCCATTCGAGCGTGAATCGCGGACATGAGTGGAACGACGAGAGCGAAGAGCGCGAAGTGCACGAGCAGAACGGCGAGAATGACGAGACCGGCGGGATTGCGGATCGCCAGCGTGTTGGCCTGCATGCCGCTCGCCGCGGCCGCTTTGACTCTCGCGGGCTGCGGCGAGGCACCCCGATCTCAGGCCGGAATGCCGGCGCCGCGCAGCCCCGTGCGGGGAATACGCCTCAACCCCCGCCGCGCGGCCGTGACCACGGGCCAGAGGCTCACAATCACCGCGCAGACCCGCGACCCCGAGGGCATCCGCTGGTCCGTGAGCCCGCGCGCAGGCTCGATTGCCCCGCTCGTGAGCCACAGCGGCCAGGCGGTCACCTTCATCGCGCCGCGCGCGGGCGTGTACACGATCACGGCGACCACCCTCGCCGATCCTCCCGGGGCCGCGGCCCCGCCGCGGAGCCGCTCGATGCGGGTGGGCGTCACCGACCTCGCCGGTGTGTATACCTATCACGATGATCTCGCTCGCGACGGCGCCGACGAGAAGGAGTACGCGCTTACCCCCGCCGACGTCAACGCCTCGAGCTTCGGCAAGCTTTTCTCCTGCCCGGTCGACGGCGCGATCTACGCGCAGCCCTTGTGGATGCCGCATGTTGAGGTGGACGGCAGACGGCGCAATGTCGTGTTCGTCGCCACCGCGCACGACAGTCTCTACGCATTTGACGCCGATGCAAGCCCCTGCAAGCGGCTGTGGAAGGTCAGCCTGATCGGCCGACATCACGGCGGCGAAGGCGGCGAGAGCACCGTGCCCGCAGGGCCGAACCTGCGTCTCGTCGGCAAAGGCGACGGCGACATGACGCCCGAGGACGGGGTGACGGGAACCCCGGTGATCGATCCCAGGACCGGCACGCTCTACGTCGTCTCGGAGTCGGTGGACTACTCCCTCGGGCTGCATTTCCACGCGCGGCTGCATGCCATCGACCTCGCGACGGGTGCCGAGAAGCCCGGCTCTCCCGTGGCCATCAGGGCAACCTACACCGGCGAGGGCGGCGCGAAGTCCAGCTTCGATCCGCGCACCGAGAATCAGCGCGCGGGCCTCGCGCTCGCGAACGGCACGGTGTACGTCGCGTTCGGATCGCACGAGGACCGCATGCCGTTCTACGGCTGGATCATGGGATACCGGTATGACGGCTCGGCGTTCAAGCGCACGTCCACCTTCAACGCCGCCCCGAATGCGCGCGAGGGCGGCATCTGGATGAGCGGGGCGGCTCCCGCGGTGGACGGCGCGGGCAATCTCTACGTGCTCACCGGAAACGCCGGATTCGATGCGGAGAAGTCCGATCCGCCGAACGACGATTACGGTGACTCCTTCCTCAAGCTGTCCGCGGGATTGAAGGTGCGGCAGTACTTCACGCCCTCGGATCAACATTTCAACAACGTGGAGAACAACGACTTCGGCGCCGGCGGCGCGATCCTGGTGAGCCTGCCGGCGGGAAGCCCCCACCGCCGGATCGTCATCGGGGGAGGCAAGGACGGCGACATCTTCGTCCTCGATTGCGAGAAGCTCGGAGGCTATGGCGACGCCAAGGCGCTGCAGATGATCGGCACGGGAACCGAAACCGGCCTCTCCGGCGCGATCCCCGGTCTCATCTTCGGCGAGGGGGCGTTCTGGGACGATCGCTACTATGCGACCGGCGCCGGGGAGCCGCTGAAGATGTATCGACTCGATCCGGCCACCGGCCGGCTGAGCTTCGAGGCGGCGGCCTCGAAGCCGCCCGCCTTCGGCTACCCGGGCGCCACGCCGGCGGTCTCCTCGAGGGGAGACACCAATGGCATCGTCTGGGTGCTCGATGACCGCACCTACTGCACGCCGGCCTCGCAGGGTTGCGGCCCGGCGGTGCTGCGCGCCTACGATGCCCGCACGTTGCGCGAGCTCTGGAGCAGTCCACGCTCGGGGCCGGACGCGGCGGGCAATGCCGTCAAGTTCACCGTGCCCACCATCGCCAACGGCCGGGTCTACGTCGGCACCCGCGGCAACAACACCGGCGGCCTGCGCGACTCGACCCGCATTGCCGGCGAGCTCGATGTCTACGGCCTCGAGCCGCGCTGAGCCCGCGCGAGCGCTCAGGTCATCACCAGCTTCGGTTCGCGAGCGTCCCTGAGGCAGGCGAGGGCGAGCCCGGCGCTGAGCAGGCAGCGCACCAGCCAGCCGGCCGCGATGCCGCACAGCACCGCGACCAAGCCCAAGGGCGCCGCCAGGAACGCGCCGGCGATGCTCACGCCGAGGGCGATCCAGGTGATGGCGCTGAGCCGCCTCAGGCGCTGTTCGCCGCCGCGGGAAACCACGACCGCCGTCAGGAATCCGCTCATGAGCTTCAACCAGCCCGAGAGGAGCGCCACCGCGACCAGCGCCTCGCTCAAATCATAACGGCCCGTGAGCAGCCGATGCGCCAGCGCCGGAGCCAACCACCCGATCGCCGCGGATCCGGCGGCGAGCGGCACGGCGACCAGGGCGCCTTCGCGCCGCATGAGCGCGCGCCTCGCGCGCGCATCGCGCGCCGCGCGCAGCCGCGGAATCAGCGTGAATTGCACCGCCGCCTGCAGCAGCCTGAAGGGCGAGCTGACGAATGCCGCGAGCACGCCAAAGAGGGCGAGGTCTTCCAGCCCGACAGTCGGCCCGATCAACAGCCGCTCGAGCTGCAGAAGCGTGGAGCTGCCCGCCTGCATGGTGAGGAGCGAGAGGGCCTCGCCGCGCATCGTCCACGGCGAGAGCTGACGGTCTGGCCCCTGGCGCTCGCGCCGCACGAGGCGCCAGACCGCCGCAGCGGCAACGATTCCGACCAGTGCCATGAGCCCGCAGACCTCGCCCGCGGTGTCGAGTCCCGCGGCGACCGTGATGAGCGCGATCAGCGCGATCGTGCCGTTGAGGAGCTGCAATACCCATACGCCCACCCCGAATCGCCCCTCGCCCTGGAAATGGGCGCCGACCGACAGGGCCACCCCGAGGGCGAGGGTGATCAGGGCCACGCTCGCCATGAGCACGGGCCGGAGGTGATAGACGAGGCCGGCGAGGAGAGCCACCACCACCGACGTCGCCAGGGAAGCGCCGAAGCTCGCGCGTTGCCACGGAGCGTTGAGGCGCAGCCCCCGCCGCCCGATGACCTGATCGAGCCCCAGCGGGGCGACATTGCCCGCCACGGAGACGATACCGAGCACCAGGCTGACCCGCGCATAGGCCGGCGTCGGCAGCTCGTGCGCGAGTATCAGACCGCCGGCACTGAAGCACAGGCCCCCCACCCCCATGGCGGCGGCTGCGCGCAGGGAGGGAGACCGGAGCAGCGCTCTCAACATGGGGAGGCGGCCCGAGGAGTTGTCGGTGTCAGGATGCCGCCTGGAGTCCTGCCCGGGCCGTAAACCGCGCCGCACCGCTCGGAACGCTGGCCGGTTCCGCCGCGCGGACCGGGGGTGCGGCTCCCGCGCCGCGCAGGAACTGGCGCTCCCAGAGCGCAAGGTTGAGCAAGGTCCAGAAAAGATGGCTGTGGTTGTGCCGCCGCTCCTGATGCTCCCGCCAGAGCCGCTCGAGCACGCCCCGACGCATGTGCTCGGCGATGAGCGGCGAGGCGAACACCTCGTCGCGGGTGAGCGTGGCGAGCTCGCCGCGGATCCAGTTCTTCATCGGAATGCTGAAGCCCTGCTTGCCGCGCATGGCGATCCCGGGGGGCAGCCGCTCGCGCATGGCATGCTTCAACAGCCACTTGGTCGTGAGGCCTTTCAGCTTGAGCGCGGTCGGGAGCGAGTAGCAGTGCTCGACCAGCCGATGATCGAGGAACGGCGGCCGGACCTCCAGTCCCGAGGCCATGGACATCTTGTCGACCTTCATGAGCACGCTGTCGGGCAGCACCGTGTTGAGCTCGATGAACTGCTCGCGCCGCCCGCGCTCGCGAGGCGCATGCGCCGACCAGTGCCTGACCGCAGTGAAGGCGTCGGTGTCGAGCTCGCTGAGGAACATCGGATCGAACAGCTCGGCCGTCTGCCTCGGATCGCTGAAGTACTGCCAGCGCAGGTGCTCGCCCTGGGCGCTGAGCAGCGCCCCCTGCAGGAAGCGCTTGATGACATTGCTCAGGCCTTTCTTCCGCGCGTTGTCGGGGAGCGAGGCGATCACGGCGCGGTAGAGCTGCGAGCGCAGCGGCAGCGGCAGGCGCTCGAGCCACGCATTGGCCTTGCTTGCGCGGAAGCGGTCGTACCCCATGAGCAGCTCGTCCCCGCCGTCGCCGCTCAGGCAGACCTTGACGTAGCGTCGGGCCTCGTCGCAGATCAGCATGAAGGGCAGATTCGAGGGGTCGGTGGTCGGCTCATCGAGATGCCACACCGAGCGCTCGATCGCCCTGACGTCGACGGGGCGCACCAGAAGCTCCGCGTGGCGGGTATGGAAGTGCTCGGCGACGCGCCGCGCGTAGGGAAACTCGCTGTAGGATGCATCGCGATATCCGAGCGCGAAGGTGCGAAGGCCGCCGGGCATCGAGCGGCTGAGGAAGCTCACCACCGTGCTCGAATCGATCCCGCCGGAGAGGAACGCGCCGAGCGGCACATCGCTCATGGTGTGCTCGGCGCAGGCGCGCTCGAGCAGCTCGAGCAGCGCCCCTTCGGAGGTGTCGACCGGCCGCTCCTCGAGCGACCAGTAGCGCGTGAGGCGGGCGCGTCCGTCCTCGAGCGTGAGCAGGCATCCCGGCAGGAGCTTGCGCACGTCCGCGAACAGCGTCGCGGGCGCGGGCACGAACTCGTAGCCGAGGAGCTCGACCAGCCCCTGGTGATTGAGCGCGCGCGGCATGGCGGGGTCGGCGAGCAGCGCCTTGATCTCGGACGCGAAGCGCAGCTGGCCCCCGCGGAGACTGTAATAGAGCGGCTTCAGCCCGAGACGATCGCGCGCCAGCACGAGCCGGCGCCGCGGGGCGTCCCAGATCGCGAGAGCGAACATGCCGTTCAGGCGGCTCGCGAACTCGAGGCCGTATTCCTCGTACGCGTGCACGATCGCTTCGGTGTCGGTGCGGCTGCGAAACACGTGACCCCTGGCGATGAGTCGCGTGCGCAGCTCCGCGTGGTTGTAGATCTCTCCGTTGAAGGTGATCCACACCGACCCGTCCTCGTTCGCGAGCGGCTGGCGTCCGGCCTCGCTCAGATCGACGATGCTGAGGCGCCGGTGTCCGAGGGAGATGCCCTCGGCGACGTGCGAGCCGTGATCGTCGGGACCGCGGTGCACGAGCCGGGCCTTCATGCTCTCGATCAGCCGCTCGTCCGCCCAGTTGAATCCGCAGATGCCACACATGGTTCCCCCGCTGGCCTGCCGTCACCGACCGGCCGTGGCCTGGGCGCGTCGCTCGCCAGTGTCTGACGGAACGCGTTTCAGCAAAGCTCATGCCTGGGGGCGGCTGCCGCCCGGAGCGGGGCGCGCGCGGGACCGGGATCCTCCTTGGGCTTGAACGGGTCCGAAGCTTGCTCGCGGGGCACCTGGACCCCGCTCGTTCGATCCGGGCGGCCATGCCGAAGTCAAGGGAATCCCCGCCGTGAGCACCTTGAGCCTGACCCAACCGGTTGCTCCCCGCCCGCCGCGCACCATCGGAGTCATGGCCCGGGTCCTCGATCAGCTCCCCGACGGGCTCGGACTCTATTGCGGCAACCTCCTGCGCCACATGATGATGCTCGATGGACGCAGTCGCTACGTGATCTGGCTGCGAAGCCCGGAGCATCGGGACCTGTTCCGCGATTTTCCGAACGCCGAGACTCACGTCCTCCCGGCACGCGGCAAGCTCTGGTGGGACCAGGTGACCGTTGCGGCCGCGGCGCGCCGCTTCGGTGTCGATCTCATCTTCAACCCGAAGTTCTCGATTCCGTTCGCGACCCGCCGTCCGTGCGCCTTCGTGCTGCAGGATTCCGACTGGTACGTGAACCCGCGGAGCTATCCATGGTATGACCGGCTGTACATCCATCTGCTGCTGCCGCTTTTTTGCCGCAAGGCGAGCCGGCTGCTCGTCATCTCGCAATTCACCCTGGACTCGCTCGTGCGCCACGGCGTGCTGCACGCCGGGAAAGCCGTGGTGATTCACGCGGCGGTGGGCTCGAACTTCGCGCCGGCCCGGGACGAGGAGGCCGTGCGCGCCTTCAGACTCCGGCACCGCCTGCCGGAGTCCAGAT
>JAKAZP010000144.1 GCA_021815905.1 Pseudomonadota bacterium
CGATCTCGGCGCGTCCAGGGCCCCTGGCAGTTCGTCGGCGAGCAGGCGGCGGCGCCGGGAGTGATCCAGCTTCGGCGCGCGGCGCTGATCCACGCGCACGATGCGACACGGCGCTGCGGGCTGCGCCGGAGCCGCGCGCTGTGGCGGACGGCGGCCATCGCCGCGATGCTGCTGCTGGCGGTGGGAGCCCTGACGCTCTGGCAATGGCAGCGCCCGGCTCTCTACACCACCGGGTCGGGCGAGAGGCGCATCATCACGCTCGCCGACGGCTCGCAGGTCACGCTCGATTCGCGCAGCGAGCTCACCGTCGATTACAGCGCGAACGCCCGCTCCCTGACGCTGCTCGAAGGCCAGGCGCGGTTCGACGTGGCGCACGACGTCGAGCGGCCCTTCACGGTGACGGCGGACGGTCACAAGGTGGTTGCGACGGGCACGGCGTTCGATGTGAACCTGCTCGGGCCCGAGCTGCTCGTGACCTTGATCCGGGGGCACGTGGTCGTTCTGCCCCAGAGCGCGCCGACGCTGACCTTCCAGTCGATCGCCGCGAGCTCGGCGACGGCCTTGCGCTTGCCCCGGGTGCCCGCTCCCGGCTTCTCCGGCGCGACGGTTCCGGACGACTGGAATCAGATCGTGCTCGCGCCGGGCGAGCAGCTCGTGATGACCGCCGATGCCGCCCCGCACCTGCGGCGCATCAACCTGCACCGCGTGACCGCCTGGGAGCAGGGTGAGATCGTCTTCAAGAACGAGCGCCTGGCGACGGTCGTCGAGCAGATGAACCGCTATGGGCGCCGGCGGCTGGTCCTGGGAGATGCGCGCGCCGCCCGGCTGAGGATCAGCGGCGTATTCCGGGAGGGCGATCTCGCCGGGTTCGTGAGCACGCTGTCGAGCTACCTGCCGGTGCGGGCGCAGGATCGGCCGGACGGCGCGGTCGTTCTCTCCTACAGGGCTGGCGCCTCGTCCCCCTGAAGCCGGCTGCGGCGGCTCGGATACCCCTGGCGACTATTTTTGCCTCGGCCGAGGAGGATTTTTCCGTGGACGGCGTCTTAATGGCGAGCGAGCCCGGGAAAGCCACCGGCTCTGATCGGTCAAACGACACCAGTTCTCGAGGGGGTATACGAATGAGTGCGCACCTGCGTTGCGTCGCCCGGCTGCTGGCGGCGTTCCTCGCCGCATTGATCGTGTCGAGCCCGGTATGGGCCAACGACGCGGTGTTTCACTTCCAGATCACCCGCGAGCCGCTTTCGAAGGCTCTGCGAACCTACGCGGAGATCTGCGGCAGGGATGTGATCTTCACGGAAGGCGTGGTCGCCGGCGCGCATCCGGTCTCGCTCGTCGGTAACTACACCGCCGCGGACGCCCTGACCCGCATGCTCGCGGGCACCAAGCTCATCGCGCAGCGCTCGCCCTCCGGCGCGTTGATGATTCGGCGCCGCTCGGAAGTGACCACCGGCATGGCGCAACACGGCGCCACCGGATCCCAGAGTGCCGCCGCGGGTGCGGCGCAGCCCGCCGCGGATCCCGCGGACCCCGACCCGGTGGATCCGCCCGCGCCGCAGACCGCGACGGCCGCTCCCGCACCGCAGCTGACCGAGGTGGTGGTGACCGGCAGCCGCATCGCGAGCCGCAGCTACACTTCCGCGAGCCCCCTGGTGTCGGTCGGCGCCGCGCAGATCGCCTCCGCCGGCCAGGTCTCCCTCGACTCGGCCCTTGGGCAGATGCCGCAGTTCGCCGCCGCCCAGGGCCAGAGCGAGGTGGGTGACGTGCAGGGCGCGACCGGCTTCCAGGGCGGTCAGTCCTACGCCGACCTGCGCGGCCTCGGCCCCGAACGCACCCTGGTGCTGCTCGACGGCCAGCGCCTGGTGCCGACCAACCCGAACGGGGCGGTCGACCTCAACGTGATCCCGATGGCGCTCATCGAGAGCGTCGATGTCATCACCGGCGGCGCTTCGGCGGTGTACGGCTCGGATGCCATGGCGGGCGTGGTCAACTTCCGGCTCCGCCAGCACTTCCAGGGCATCCAGCTCTCCTACCAGCACGGCGAGACCACCAGCGGCTACGGTCCCGAGGACAGCGTCAGCGTGCTGATGGGCGGCAATTTCGACCACCATCGCGGCAACGCGGTGGTCGATCTGGAGTACAGCCAGCGCGGCGCCATCACCGGCGCCGACAGCGCGTTCTTCTCGAACAACGTGATCTTCAATCGCGGTGTGCCGCGCGGTCCCGAGGGCATCTTCAACTCGACGGAGCTCGGCGGCAACATCCCGATCCCGACCATCAACTCCATCCTCGCCGGCTACCCGGGCACGACGCCCATTCCGGGCACCGGCAATTACGGCGGCTACATCGGCATCAACGGCAACGGGACGCTGTTCACCACGCGCAATCCCGGCAGCTGCGTGCAGAACTACCAGGGTCCGATCGGCAAGGTGCCCGGACTCGCGATCACCCCGGACTGCACCACCGTCAAGTCCTTCCTCGGGCCGTACTTCTTCGTGCAGACGCCCCTGCAGCGCTACAACCTGTTCTCCCACCTGACCTACAACGTCAACGACAACGTGCAGGCCTACGCGCAGATCAACCTCATGCACTCGACGTCCCAGGACGTCAATGCCGCTTCCTACGTCGGCCCGGGCAAGTTCATCTACATCCCGACGAACAATCCGTTCGTCTACAACAACGGCGCCCTCAACACGGTACTGACCGCGGCCGGCGTGCCGGTCGGAGCGGGCGTCGGCTCCGGCAACGTCATCAAGATGGAGGACTGGCTGACCGCGCTCGGTCCGCGCGTGGAAGGCTTCCTCTACGACGACTACCAGTTCACCACCGGTCTGCAGGGCGGGATAGGCTCGACCGACCTCGCCTGGAACGTGTTCGGCTCCTACGGCCAGACGAACATGCAGAACGACCAGGCCAACAACATCAACCTGCCGGCGCTCGAGACGGTGATGTTCGGGACGGCGAACTACCAGGGATCGAACGGCCAGAACTGCGCGGGCTACGGCTGGAATCCGCTGGGTGCCACGCCGATGAGCCCGGGCTGTCTGCAGTACGTGAGTGGCACGGCCAAGAACACCAATCTCATCACGCAGAAGTACCTCGAGGCCGACCTGAGCGGCACCCTCTGGCATCTGCCGCAGGGACCGCTGAAGTTCGCCGTGGGCGCCGATTATCGCGGCGACAGCTTCACGTACCGCGCCGATCCGAGCCTCGACCCGGCGTTCAACGTGCTGCCCTCGAGCTACAACGGGCTCACCGACATCATCTCCCCGTCGTACGACCTCATCAGCTCGACGGGCGGCACGCAGAACGTGCGCGAGGTGTACGTCGAGCTGCGCGCGCCGCTGTTGACCGACAAGCCGTTCGCCAAGGACGTCTCGCTGGACGTCGGCGGCCGTCATTCGCAGTACGATCACTTCGGCGGCACCAACACCTGGAAGGCCGACCTGCGCTGGCAGGTCGACGATGCGGTGATGTTCCGCGGCGGCTTCGAGCGTGCGATCCGCGCCCCGAGCCTGCAGGATCTCTACAATCCGACGGTCGCGGCACAGGACGCGCTCAACGTCGATCCGTGCAACTACAACAGCAGCTTCCGCACCGGACCGAACGCGGTCCAGGTGACGGCGCTGTGCGCGGCGCAGTCCCCGGCGGCGGCCTCGCCGAGCTTCAACTACGGTCTGCAGTCGGCGAACGGCATCATCACCGGCAACCCGAACCTGAAGCCCGAGGTGGCCAACACCTACTCGTTCGGCTTCGTGCTGACGCCGCACTTCCAGGCGCCGCTCGCCCGCGACCTCGGGGCGTCGGTGGACTACTATCACATCAAGATCAACGGAGCGATCGCCGGTGCGACGCTCAACTCGATCGTCCAGAACTGCTTCAATGTCGACGGCACGAATCCGAGCTATTCGAACGGCAACTTCTACTGCCAGCAGATCACGCGCGATTCGACCGGCGCAATCGTGCTCGCCAAGGAGTTCTCGCTGAACATCGGCTCGTACCTGACCGAGGGCGTGGACCTCGAGGGACACTGGGGCTTCGCGCTGCACGATCTCGGCCTGTCGGAGAAGTCCGGAAGAGTCCTGCTGCAGACCTACGTCTCCTATCTGCGCTCCCTGCAGATCGCGGGCGTCCCGGGGGTGCCGAACATCGACTTTGCGGGCTCGGTCGGCGATACGCAGACGGCCATGCAGGCCGACGGTACCAGCGTGTCGGATCTGTCGCACCCGAAGTGGAAGGCGAACACCATGCTGGGCTACGAGATCGGGCCGGTCGGGGCGGCGCTGCACTGGCGCTACATCTCCTCGATGCAGGACCTCATGGACGGCGTCAACAGCGGTGATCCCGGCATTCCGGCGTACAGCTACTTCGACCTGAATGGGAACTACCAGGTGACCTCTCATATCCAGCTCACCGCCGGCCTGACGAACCTGTTCAACAAGCAGCCGCCGCGGGTCGCGGGCGCGCCGTTGCTCACGGATGCGGCAACCTACGACGTGATGGGCCGGACCTACTACGTCGGGGTGAAGGCGAATATCGAGTGAGGATCGGGCGGGCGTGGGGCGCGTTGCGCCTCGCGCCCGCGCCGGGCGTCGAGCGCGCGCCTGAGCGCGCGAGGCGCTGCGGCGCAATGCAAAGGGCGCTGCGCCTCAGGGCGTCTCGAGAGTCTTCGACATGGGGACGAACTCGATCGCAAGGCCGGGCCCGAGCTCATGGCGCACCTCGGGACCTGCGACGTAGCCGCGCGCCGCGTACAGCCGCACTCCGGGCAAGGTGGCCAGCAGCTCGGTTCGCCCAAACCCCCGGCGGCGCGCCTCGCGCTCGCAGTGCGCCAGGAGCCTGCTGCCGATGCCGCGGCGCGCGGTCCGTGGGTCGACGAAGAACGCGCGGATCTTCGCCGCATCGGTGCTCGGGTCGAGCAGGCCGGCATCCCGGTCCGCGCGCGCATCACCGCCGAAGAGCGTACGCCGAAAGCTCCATCCGCCGCAGCCCGCCAGCGCGCCGTCGATCTCGATGACGAAGTACGTTCCGTCGGCGATGAGCTGACTGTCGAGACCGAACGCGCCCCGCAGCGCCGCCTCGATCTGCTCCCGGGAATAGTCGCGGGCGCCGAGCCCGCGGATCGAGCGGGCGATCAGCGCCGTGATCGCCTCGGCGTCCGCCTCGCGCGCCTGACGAAGATGCCATTGCTCCGACACGGAGTGTCCGCCTGCCTTCCGGCCCGATTCCCGTCAGTGTGCCGGGAGAGCTGCGCGGCCGGCAAGGCGCGGCGCCGCGCAGCGGGAGCTCCGTTTGCGCTTCCCCCGGCGGCGAGTCGCATCCGGCGCCTCTCGAGCGAGACGCCCGCGATGCTCGGCCCGGGTTTCACCGGTCATGCTCCGGGCGGCCCGAGCCGCCGGCGGACGGAACGCTCGGGCGAATGGCGCCCCTCAGGCCCGAGCTCGTGGCGGAGGGGTACTACGACCCGGTTACCGGCGGCCGGTTCCGGCACGGAACGCGGTTGCCGCGCGGGCCGCCGGCAGCGCGTCGGGGGGGTCTCCGGAGCCGTTGCCACTCGAGCGCGTCAAACCGGCTGCCGGACGATAAACTCACCGCAACGGGGCGGTCGGCAGACGGGAGAGCAGTGAGCGCGGTCACTCGAAGCGGCCTTTCGGCCTGCATCATCACTTACAACGAGGCGGGGCGGATCGAGGCCTGCGTGCGCTCGGTGAGCTTTTGCGACGAGGTGATCGTGGTCGACTCCCATTCGACCGACGGAACGCGCGAGCTCGCCGCGGCGCTCGGTGCCCGGGTGCTCGAGCGGGATTGGCCGGGCTATCGGTCGCAGAAGCAATTCGCGGTCGATGCCGCGCGCCACGACTGGGTGCTGTGTCTCGATGCCGACGAGCGGGTGACCGAGGCACTGCGGGCGCAGATCGAGCGGTTGCGCGCGAGCGGCTTCGAGGGCTACGCCGGCTGGTCGGTACCGCGCATCACCGATTACTTCGGTCGCTTTCTGCGGCACGGCAACGCGTATCCGGATCGCCTCGTGCGGCTCTTCGACCGCCGGCGCGGCGCCTGGACCGGTCCGGAAATTCATGAGAACACGCGGGTCGAAGGCCGGGTGGGCAAGCTCCACGGGCACCTCGAGCACTTCTCCTACCGCAGCCTCGGCGATCATCACGACCGCATGCAGAAGTACGCCGAGCTCATGTCGCAGGCGCTCTACGCTTCGGGCAAGCGCTGCGGTCTCGGCAAGGTGCTGCTCAATCCTCAGTGGCGCTTCATTCGCGGCTACGTCCTTCGGCTCGGTTTTCTCGACGGCTGGCGCGGCCTGGTCTTCGCCCTGGTGGAATCGAATTACGTGCGCCGCAAGTACCTGCACCTCTACATGCGCTGCCGGGGACTGCCGAGCTGACGGAAAGCGCGGCCGAGGATCGATGGCGCCGGCCGTGGTGTAAAATGCCCGTGGCCCTCGGGTACGCGGAGGACATGGGGCGCCATGAAGTACGTGATCTCGGTGAACGGGCGCAAGCGCGCGGTGGAGGTGGAGCCGGACACGCCCCTGCTCTGGGTGCTGCGGGACGAGCTCGACCTCAAGGGCACCAAGTTCGGCTGCGGCATCGCCCTCTGTGGCGCCTGCACGGTACATCTGGACGGAACGCCCGCGCGCTCGTGCGTCACGCCGATCGCTCGCGTGGGCGGCGCGCAGGTGGTGACGATCGAAGGCGTCGGCCGCTCCGAGGTCGGCCGCCGCGTGAAGGACGCGTGGCTCGCGCTCGATGTCAT
>JAKAZP010000145.1 GCA_021815905.1 Pseudomonadota bacterium
CTGAGTGTTGAGTCGGATCTGGGCATTCACCAGGCGCTCGATTTCCGTGAGCTGCGCCGGAGTCACCGGCTCGAAGTGCGAGAAATCGAAGCGCAGCCGATCGGGAGCGACCAGCGAGCCCTTCTGCTGAACGTGCGTGCCGAGCACCTTGCGCAGCGCCGCGTGCAGCAGATGGGTGGCGGTATGGTTGAGGGCGATGGCGCCTCGACGCCCGCCGTCGACCTGCGCGCGCAACCTCTCGCCGATGCGCACGCTGCCCTCCGCAAGCTCTCCGACGTGCGAGTGCGCCGTGCCCCGCTTCACAGTGTTTTCCACCCGAAATCCGGCTCCGGCGCCTGAGAGCACACCGGTATCGCCCACCTGGCCGCCGGCTTCGGCGTAGAACGGAGTTCGGTCGAGCACCACTTCCCCCCGCTCCCCGGCGCGCAGCATCTCGACTGGCTCCCCGTCCCTCAGCAGCGCCAGCACGCGGCCCTCGGCCTCGAGTCCCTCGTAGCCCTGAAACACCGTGCGCGAATCGATCGCCGCGCCGGAGCGCATGTCGACGCCGAATTTGCTGGCTTCCTGCGAGCGCCGCCGCTGCTCTTCCATGGCCGCGTCGAATCCGGCCTGGTCGATCGCGAGGCCGCGCTCGCGCGCGATGTCGGCGGTCAGGTCCGCGGGAAAGCCATAGGTGTCGTAAAGCTTGAAGGCGACCTCACCCGGGATGACGTTCGCCGCGCGCCCGCCCGCGGCGAGCCTGCCGATCGCCTCTTCCAACAGCGCCATGCCGTTGGCGAGCGTCTCCGCGAAGCGCTCCTCTTCCTGGCGGAGCACGCGCTCGGCCTGTTTGCGTCCGCGCGCGAGCTCGGGGTACGCGGAGCTCATCTCCCGCTCGAGCACCTCGACCAGCCGGTAGAAGAAGGGCTCCGCGATGCCGAGCTTGTAGCCGTGGCGCACGGCGCGACGGATGATCCGTCGCAGCACGTAGCCCCGGCCCTCGTTGGAAGGCAGCACGCCATCGACGATGAGGAAGGTGCACGCGCGGATGTGATCGGCGATCACGCGCAGCGAGCTCGAGGCGAGGTCGGTGGTCCCGGCGATCTCCGCGGCGGCGCGGATCAGATTTCGAAACAGATCGATGTCGTAGTTCGAGTGCACCCCCTGGAGCACCGCGGCCATGCGCTCGAGCCCCATCCCGGTGTCGACCGAGGGCTTCGGCAGCGGCGTGAGGGTGCCGTCGGCGGCGCGGTCGAACTGCATGAACACGAGGTTCCAGATCTCGACGTAGCGGTCGCCGTCCTCATCGGCCGATCCCGGGGGTCCGCCGGGCACCTCCGGTCCGTGGTCGTAGAAGATCTCGCTGCAGGGTCCGCAGGGTCCGGTGTCGCCCATGGCCCAGAAATTCGAGCTCTCGCCCATGCGCGAGAAGCGTTGAGGCGAGACACCGATGTCCTTCAGCCAGATCTCCGCCGCCTCGTCGTCGTCGCGAAATACCGTGACCCAGAGCCGAGCCGGGTCGAGCTTCAGGCGCGCGGTCAGGAACTCCCACGCGAAGCGAATCGCTTCGCGCTTGAAGTAGTCGCCGAAGGAGAAGTTGCCCAGCATCTCGAAGAACGTGTGATGCCGGGCGGTATAGCCGACGTTCTCGAGGTCGTTGTGCTTGCCGCCCGCGCGCACGCAGCGCTGGCTGGTGGTGGCCCGGTCGTAATCCCGGCGCTCCCGACCGAGGAACACGTCCTTGAACTGCACCATGCCGGCGTTCGTGAACAGGAGCGTCGGATCATTGGCCGGCACGAGCGAGCTCGAGGGCACGATGGTATGGCCGCGCTCGCGGAAAAATTCGAGGAAGGCGCGGCGCGCATCGGCCGCTCCGAGGTATGGGGGCTGGTTCAAGTTCTTCAGTCCGGATCGAGATCGGCGCCGGTCGCCGAGCGGATATGATCCGATGAAAAGCCCCGGTACTGCAAAAATCGCGCTTGGCGCGCCTTTTCGGCCCAGGAGCCGGGCGGTGCCGAGCCGAAGCGCCGGCGGCGAACCTCCCGTGCGAGGGAACGCCAGTCGGGGCCCCCGGCCAGCGCCGTCTCGATCAGCTCCCGGGGCGCCCCGAGGCCCGAGAGCTCGGCGGCGATGCGGACGGGCCCCTGGCCCCGCCCGGCGCGCGAGGCGACGTAATGCTCGGCGAAGCGCCCATCATCGAGCAGATGCTCCTCGAGGAGGGCCGTCAGCACCTCGGCGGTCGCTGCGGGCTCGTAGCCGCGGGCTTCGAGTCTTGCTCCGAGTTCCGCGGTGAGAAAGTCGCGGCGCGCGAGCAGCGCCAGGGCCGCACCGCGGATCGCCAGGCGGTCGGCGGCCGCCTCAGGCCGAATTGACCGCTTCTCCGCCACCGTTGCGCTGTTGCCGCGGGGGCAGGAGCCGCGCGCGGACCTGCTCCTCGATCTCGCGCGCCACCTCGCGGTTCGATTGCAGATAGGAGCGCGTATTGTCCTTGCCCTGGCCGATGCGGCTGCCTTTGTAGGAGTACCAGGCGCCGGACTTCTCGACGATGCCCTGGGCGCTCGCGAGCTCGATGATCTCGCCCTCGCGCGAGATGCCCTGGCCGTACATGATCTCGAACTCCGCCTCGCGGAACGGTGGCGCCACCTTGTTCTTCACCACCTTCACGCGCGTCATGTTGCCGACCACCTCGTCGCCGTTCTTGATCGCGCCGATGCGGCGGATGTCGAGCCGCACGGAGGCGTAGAACTTCAGCGCGTTGCCGCCGGTCGTGGTCTCGGGATTGCCGAACATCACGCCGATCTTCATGCGGATCTGGTTGATGAAGATGACCATCGTGTTCGAGCGCTTGATGTTGCCGGTCAGCTTGCGCAGCGCCTGCGACATCAGCCGCGCGTGCAACCCGACCTGCATCTCCCCCATCTCGCCCTCGATCTCCGCCTTCGGCGTGAGCGCGGCGACCGAATCGATGACGACGATGTCGACCGCATTCGAGCGCACCAGCATGTCGGTGATCTCGAGCGCCTGCTCACCGGTATCGGGCTGGGAGACGAGCAGGTCCGCGATGTTCACCCCGAGCTTCTCGGCGTAGGAGGGGTCGAGCGCATGCTCCGCGTCGACGAACGCCGCCGTGCCGCCCGCGCGCTGCACCTCCGCGATGACCTGCAGCGTGAGAGTGGTCTTGCCGGAGGACTCGGGCCCGAAGACCTCGACCACCCGCCCGCGCGGCAAGCCGCCGACGCCGAGGGCGATGTCGAGGCCGAGAGAGCCGGTCGAGACGGTCTCGACATCGTAGCTCGCCGCGGCGTCGCCGAGGCGCATCACCGAGCCCTTGCCGAACTGCTTCTCGATCTGACCCAATGCGGCGGCGAGCGCCTTCTTGCGGTTCTCTTCCATCGTTAATCATCCCGGGAGGATTGCAGGGAAAGGGGAATCACGTAAAAGAAATTATCCCACAAAGCCGCCGGGCGCGGAGCGCCTGAATCATCGCATTCGCTGTTATTTTGCAGCATTCGCGGACGCGGACAGTGGATAGGATGAGACGACACTGTATAGCGCCCCGGAAGACTCAGTGCGGCTCTCGATGAGGGCGAGGTCGGTGAAGCGCCAGAGCACCGGAGCGATCGCCGGCGAGCGCGGGGGACGCAGCACCTTGCGCGCCACGGTGACATGTGGCCGGAAGGGCTTGAGATCGGGAGCAAAGCCGCTCTCGGCGAGCCCTCGCTGCAGTTCCCGGGCGAGCACGCTCAAGCTTGCCGGCGCCTCGGCCGGCAGCACGCAGAGCAGCCGTGCGGCGCGCCAGTGCTCGAGGCGATCGAGCCGCAGGGTGAGCGGCCGATCGAAACCGGCGAGTTCCCCCGCGACCTTCCCCGCGAGCGCCCCGAGCGCCGCGACTCGGCGCTCGGGCACGCTACCGAGAAAGGCGAGCGTGATGTGCAGGCTCTCGGTCGGCACGGGGCGGCCCCCGCTTCCCCGCACCGCCTTGCGGATCGCACGCGCGAGCCCACCCCGCATGACCTCATCCGGCCAGAGCGCGAAGAAGAGCCGCCGGCTCGGCTCCGGGCCGACCCCTCGGCCCGCCTCGCCGCCCGCGCCCGCCTCGCCGCCCGCGCCCGCCTCGCCGCCCGCGCCCGCCTCAGAGTCCCCGCGCGCGCCCATGGACCTGCCCGAGGCGCAGCACGAGACCGAGCGCGTACTCCACGGTCTGGCGGCGCACTTGATCGCGCCCCCCGAGCAGACGCCGCATCTCGCAGAGGCTCTGACCGCCATGGGCCCCAGCGCAGGCGGCTGCGAACCACACGGTGCCCACGGGCTTCCCGGGCGTGCCGCCGTCGGGACCCGCGATACCGCTCACGGCGACGGCAACATCTGCGCCCGAGACCCCGAGCGCGCCTTGGGCCATCTCCCGCACCGTCGCCCCGCTCACCGCGCCATCGCGCGCCAGCGTTTCCGCGGAAACGCCGAGGTCGCGCATCTTCGCGCTGTCGGAGTAAGTGATGTACCCGCACTCGAGCCACTGCGAGCTGCCGGGGACGTCCGTCAGCGCCTTGGCGATCCAGCCGCCGGTACAGGACTCGGCGGTGACGATGCGCCAGCGCGCCCCGAGCAGCTCCCGACCGACCGTCTCGGCGAGCCGGTAGAGGTCCGGATCCGTGATTTGAGGGGCGGGCATGCCGCACAGTCTACCGCCCGCCTCATCGCCGGGCGTCCCGGGAAGACCGGAGCCCGGCCTTGGAGCGCCGCCGATTCCCGTACGGCCACGCCTGAGGTAGGCTAGCGGAGCGCAAACGGAACGCCTTGCGCGCCGGCCGGGAATCGCCTTCGCGGCACGAATTCCGGACTGCCCTGCGCGCAGGTCGAACAACAACAGGTCCCGGGGGGAGGATGACCCATGCGTACGTGGCAGGCCGGTGGGGCGGCAGCTCTCGCGGTGCTCGACCTCGCGAGGCGATTCGCGGCCATGGGACTCGCGCCCGTCCCCGTCTCGCCGTGAGCGCGAAAGCGGCGCGCCGATGGACGAGAGCGAGGACCTGGCGCTTCAGGGAGACCGAAGAATGAATCCTCGACGTCCTCTCGGCTGGATTCCCGCGCTGGCTCTGCTCCTTGGCCTGCCGGCCGGGGCCCATGAATGCAACATCCAGCTGTTGCCTTCGATTCCCGTGACCATGAAGGGTTTGCGGCCGATGATCACCACCCGGATCAACGGCCGGAAAGCGCGCTTCATCATCGACACCGGCGCCTTCTGGAGCATGCTGTCTCCGGCGGCGGAAGCCGAGTACGACCTGCCCGAGCGGCTGCATACCACGGGGCTCGCCGTCGAGGGGGTCACCAACGGCATCCGCGCCGACGTCGCGATCGCCGGATCGTTCACCTTCCTCGATCGCGACTACCACGGCGTCGAATTCCTGGTGGGCGGCAACGATTTCGGCTCGGGAGCGGCCGGGCTCCTCGGCGGGAGCCTCTTGCGCGTCGCCGACGCGGATTACGACTTCGCCGACGGCAAGCTGCGCTTCTTCAAGGCGCGCCACTGCAGTGCCGATCCGCTGGCCTACTGGGCCGTGAAGCAGCCCATCGGCGTCGTCAACCTGGAGCCGAGCGATAGCCGAAACCCCGCGCTGATCGGTCATGCCTGGGTGAACGGCAAGAGGATCACCGTTCAGTTCGACACCGGCACGCCGCAATCGATGCTGACGCTCGCGGCGGCGCGACGGGCGGGCATCACTCCGGAGAGCCCGGGAGTCAAGCCGGCCGGCACGTTCGCCGGCATCGGGCTCGGGACGAGCAACGCCTGGATCGCGCCGGTCTCGGTGTTCGAGATCGGTGGCGAGAGGATCGAGAACACGAGCCTGATGATCGGCGACATCCACATGCGGAACGTCGACATGCTGCTCGGGAGCGATTTCTTTCTCTCGCATCGCGTGGCCGTCGCCTACCGCCGCAACAAGCTTTACTTCACCTATAACGGCGGCCCGATCTTCAATTCAGGGCAGCCTTACTGGATCAGGAAGGCCGGGGGCGCGCTCGTCAAGGGCGGCGCGAGCCCGGCTGCGGCACCGGCCACCGCGGGCGCGAGCGAGCTCGAGCGCGAGGGAATCGCCTACGCTTCCGAGCGGCAATACGCCGCCGCCCTGTCCGACCTCGGCCGCGCCTGCCGGCTCGAGCCGAAGAACGCCCATTTCCGCTTCGAGCGCGGCAAGGTCTACCTCGCGCAGGATCAGACGGCCAGGGCGCTCGCGGATCTCGATGCCGCCATCGCTCTGCAGCCGAATCTGTACCGCGCGCATCTGGCGCGCGCCCGTCTGCTGCTCGACTGGAAGGGTGCCCCGGCCGATGCGGCGTCCAAGGCCCGCTCGGACGCCGATGCGGTGGATCGGCTCGCGCCCAAGGAGTCGGAATTGCGTTTCTCGCTGGCGGAGGTCTACTCCCACATGGGTCGCTACCGCAGCGCGGTCCGCGAGATCGACGACTGGATCCAGTACCACGAGCAGGATGTGGCGCTGCCCGACGCCTGGAGCATGCGCTGCGGGATCCGCGCCGAGGCTGATCTGAACCTGCACCGGGCCTTGCACGACTGCGATCGCGCCCTCGGGCGGTTGCCGGAAACCTCCGACCCCCGGGCCCTGGACAGCCGCGGCCTGGTGTATCTGCGGCTCGGTCAGCTCGACCGCTCGGTCGACGATTACGACGCGGCGCTCAAGATGGATCCCCGGATTCCCACCTCACTCTACGGGCGCGGGCTCGCCGA
>JAKAZP010000146.1 GCA_021815905.1 Pseudomonadota bacterium
GAATATCTTGCAGTAGAAGCTGCCGACGTCGCCGCCGAGCTGCGAGTTGTACATGTGGAAGTAGCGCACGCCGCCGGTGATCGTCAGCTTGTGCGGCACGATGTCGAAGGACACGGAGGTATACGCCGCCTTCTGGATGAAGGTGCGCTGGAAGTCGTCGAAGAAGCCGTCCTGCGGCTGCAGCCCCGGATTATTGGTCGGATTACCGGGCCAGGGCTGGATCGGCAGGAAGCAGTTCGTGGTCGGGCCGCCCGCAGCGCAGTTCGGCACGCTCTTGTACATCCACTGCGTGTCGTCGTAGATCTTGTAGTCCTCGTAGAACAGGCCCACCAGCCCGCGCAGCCGCCAGGTCTGCGGTGTGCTCAGGCGCAGCTCCTGGCTCACGTGCGTGTCGCGCTCGTTGTCGCGCCACACGGAGCTCGGCGAGTAGCAGGTGGCATTGGCATTGCCGGCCGTGGAGGAGTAGGTGACGCCGGTGCACTGGTAGTAATAGCCGTAGCGGCCGCGGGCATAGTTGGTGTAATCGAGCACCTGCTCGACGTTGCGGTCGAGGTACGCGCCGGCGTACACCAGTCTGAGCGGGCCGACCTTGCCGTGCACGGTGAGCGCGGTGTTCTCGAACTTGTCCTTGTCGAAGGACGGATTGAAGATGTTGACCGAAAGCGGCGGCAGCGGCTGGCCGCCGATCGGCACGCCGCCGGGGTTGGTGAGCCCGGCGCCCTCGCTGCCGCGCGGCATCTCGTAGAACACCCCCTGCGCGTCCATGTTCTGGTACATCTGGGTGAGCAGCACGTTCCAGTCGTCGTTCACCTTGTAGAGCAGCTCCCCGCGGATGCCGTTGTAGGTGAGCGGATTGATGGCGTTCGACGCCATCTGGTCATTGTTGATCACCACGCTGTTGGTCGGCACCACCCCGCCGTTGGAATCGGCGAGGCCGAGATCCTGACTGCCGCGGGCGAAGTAGGCGGGCAGGTTGTTGATGTAGCCGCCCCGGCGGTCGTTGAAGACCACCACGCGCGCCGCCAGCTTGTCCTCGATCAGCGGGATGTTGAACACCGCGTCGAGGTTGGTGTTCGGATCACCGTGGGCGGTGATGCCGTAGCCGGCATTGACGCTCACCTGGAAGGTATCGAGCTCCGGCTTGTTGGTGATGAAGCGCACCACGCCCGCCTGGGCGCCGGCGCCGAACAGAGTCCCCTGAGGACCCTCCAGCACCTCGATGCGCTGCAGATCGACCGCGTAGACGTCGAGATCGCGGCCGGGCAGGAGCTCCGACTGGTTGTCGAGGTAGACGGCCACGTTCGGGAACAGTCCGACCGAGCCCTGGCCCTGGGTCCCCAGGACCCCGGTCGAGAGGCCGCGCATGAACAGCGTTCCCATGCCCGGCCCCTGCGAGCCGGTGCTGACATTCGGCAGATACTTCACGTAGTCGGCGAAGGTCTGCACGTTGAGATTCTGCAGCGTCTTGCCGGTCATGGCCTGGATCGCGATCGGCACGTCCTGGATGTTCTGCGCGCGGCGCTGGGCGGTGACGATCACCTCCTGGAGCGTGGACGATGCGCCGGCGATGGTCGGGGGCGGAGCGGTGGGGCCGGCGTCGGCGGCGAGCACCGCGTGCGCGGCCGATGCGCTCAGGATGGCGGCGATCGTTCGCGAGACCTTGTGGTTCGGCTTCATTCGGCTAACCCCCGGAAGGTTTGGAATTTGTTCTCGTCCCCGCCCGATCGCATCGGGTTTCGCGCGGCCGATGCTCGCGCAATCGGGCGGACACAGCTTGTGAGTTCGCGACGCGGCGATTGCGCATTTACGACACCGCCCGCGGAAGATTTTCACAGGGCGTCCGGGGGCGAAAGCCGAGATTCTCTATGGGCCCATCGGAAAAAGGCATGACCCCGTCCCCGCCGGCCTTCGCTGCGATCGGTCGCGTCGCGATCATCGAAGTGCGAGCTCTCCCTCGTAGCCGACCTTACCCGCATGCGCGCCGCCGATCAATCGCCCTCGCATGCGCAGTTTTACAACGACCGGGGCCCGTCGAGCGCGCGGCGCCCGTTCCGGGCGCGTGCGCACGCGCCCCCGAGGGTCTATGCTGCCTCGCAACATGCCGCCGGAGTTTGACTACATCATCGTCGGCGCCGGCTCCGCCGGCTGCGTGCTCGCCAATCGCCTCACCGAAAGCGGCCGCCATCGCGTGCTGCTGCTCGAGGCCGGCGGCTCGGACGCAAGCCCCTGGATCCGCGTTCCCATCGGCTACGCGCGCACCTTCACCGATCCGCGATACAACTGGATGTACACGGCGGAGCCCGATCCCGGACTCGAGCATCGCGCCGCGCACTGGCCGCGCGGCAAGGTGCTCGGTGGCACGAGCTCCATCAACGCCATGGTGTTCGTGCGCGGACAGCCGGCCGACTTCGACGACTGGCGCGCCGCCGGCAACCCCGGATGGGGCTGGCAGGAGGTGTTGCCCTACTTCAGGAAGCTCGAAACCCATGCCTGGGGCGCCTCGGAATACCACGGAGCCGAGGGCCCGGTGCACGTCGAGGAGCCGACCGGGCAGGTCCACGCCCTCTGCGGCAAGTTCATCGGGGCCTGCGAGAGCGCCGGAATTCCCCTCACCCGCGACTTCAACGGCGCCAGCCCCGAGGGTGCGGGACTCTGGCAGGTCACGGTCCACCAAGGGACTCGCGTCTCGAGCGCGAGCGCGTACCTGCGCCCGGCCCTCAAGCGCTCGAATCTCGCCCTCGAGCCGCGAGCGCACGCGCGGCGCGTTCTGCTCAACGGCGCCGCGGCGGGCGGTGTCGAGTATCTGCGCGCCGGCCGCATCCACACGGCGATCGCCCGCCGGGAGGTGATCGTCGCGGCGGGCGCCATCGGCTCACCGCAGCTGCTCGAGCTCTCCGGCATCGGCGATCCGGCGCTGCTCGCCGTGCTCGGTATCCCGGTGCGCGCCGCGCTGCCCGCCGTGGGGCGCGGCCTGCAGGATCACGTCTGCGTCTCCTACTTCTACCGCTCGAAGGTGCCGACCCTCAACGACGAGCTCGCCCCGCTCCGGGGCAAGATCAAGGCGGCGCTGCGCTACGCCCTGCGCCGCGACGGGCCGCTGTCGATGAGCGTCAATCAGGCGGGCGCGTTCGTGCGCAGCCGCCCCGGGCTCGCTCGCCCGAACCTTCAAATCTACTTCAATCCCGCGAGCTACAGCACCACCACGGTCGGCCAGAGCCGGCGCCTCCTCGAGCCCGACCCCTACCCGGGCTTTCTCATGTCGTTCAACACCTGCCGCCCGACCAGCCGCGGCAGCATCCACCTGCGCAGCCCCGATCCTCTGGAGCACCCCGTCATCCGCCCGAACAGCCTCTCGACCGCGGAGGACATCGCCGACGTCTACGAGGGCGCCCGGACGCTGCGGCGGATCGCCGCCGCGATGCCGCTCGCGCCGCTCATCGAATCCGAGACTCTGCCCGGGGCCGCGATTCGCGCTGACGCGGACGTGCTCGCGGACTTCCGCCGCCGGGCGGGATCGGTCTTTCACGCCTGCGGCACGTGCGCGATGGGACCGGACCCCGCCGGCTCGGTGGTCGATCCGCGGCTCAGGGTGCACGGGGTCGGCGGGCTTCGCGTGGTCGACGCGTCGGTCTTTCCTGCGGTAACCTCGGGCAACACGAACGCGCCGACCCTGATGGTGGCCGAGAAGGCCGCCGAGCTCATCCTGGCAGAGGCCCGATCCGCGTAAGGAGCGATCTCATCACCCGGCCACCGTCAAGCCATCGAGACGCGGCGTGAGCAGCGCGCCGACCGACGCCAGTCCCGCCGTCGCCGCGCGCGAGCAGCCGCATTCCCCGGAGAGCGCCTCGCTCGCGGAGCGCTGGTACGTGGCGATCACGATGTGCGCGGTCTACACGCTCAGCATCTCCGACCGGTACTCCATCTCGACGGTGCTGCAGCAGATGCAGCAGGAGCTGCACCTCTCGGATGCGAACATCGCCTTTCTCACCGGCGTCTCGCTCGGGATCTTCTACGTCGTGCTCGGGTATCCGCTCTCCTGGCTGATCGACCGCGCCAACCGGCGCAACATCATCGGCGTCTGCCTCATCATCTGGTCCGGGCTCACGGTCGCCACCGGCCTCGCGCGCAGCTACTGGCAGTTGCTCGGGGCACGCATCGGCGTCGGCGTGGGTGAAGCCGGCGGCACCCCGGGGGCCAATTCGATCCTCTCGGACTACTTCCCGCCCGCGCGCCGGCCGATGGCGCTGCAGGTGTTCTCGCTCGGCGCCCCGATCGGCGCCTGGCTCGGCTCCCAGGTCGCAGGCTGGATCGCCTATCGCTACGGCTGGCGCACCATGTTCCTCGCCCTCGGCGTTCCCGGGGTGGTGGTCGGCGCCCTCGTCCTGCTCAGCATCCGCGAGCCCCGGCGCGGGTGTCTGGATCAGGCCGCGACCCGCCAACCCGCCCCGCCGCTGCGCACGACCATGCGTTTCATGTGGCGCCAGCGCTCGGCGGTCCACGTGATCGTCGGCAGCTCGCTCACCGCGCTATGGGGCTGGGGCCTCATGTGGTGGACGCCCACGTTCCTGCAGCGCAGCTACGGCCTCAATGTCGCGCAGGCCGGCGCCGTGCTGGGTCCGATCAACCTGATCGGCGGGAGCGCGGCGATGATCGCGAGCACCTGGCTCCTCTCGCGACCGTGGCTCTCCGACGAGCGGCGCATCCTGCGCCTGCTCGGCGTCTACGTCGCGCTCGCCACGGTGGCGACGGCGGTGATCTACTCGACCCGCTCGCTCGCGCTCACCAAGGCGCTCTTCTGGTTCTTCATCCCCTGCATCTACGTCTACATCGGACCGGGATTCGGCATCCTCAACAATCTCGCGCGGCCCGGCATGCGCGCGGTGTATTGCGCCACCGTGCTCTTCCTCGCCAACGTCTGCAATCTCATCATCGCACCGCAGGCGGTCGGATTCCTGAGCGACTGGTTCGCGCCCCACCACGTCGGCGATGCCGAGTCGCTGCGGCTCGCCCTGCTGTGCCTCGTGCCGACCGGATTCTGGTCGGCATGGCATTACTTCCTCGCCGCGCGCGATGTCCTCGAGGACGAGCGGCGCTGCGCCGAGCCGTCCGCCTGAATCAGCCGATGGCCGGCGCGCCGCCTTCGGCGCTGCGGCGGGCGATGAAGGGATCGAGCCGCTCCGCGCACGCTGCCGCGGCCGGCGGCGGGCTGAACTCGGCGAGGACCTGCTTCCACTTCTCGTGCGCGCGCTCGGTGGCGGTGCGCGAGCCGTGCTCGGTCCAGGTGCCGAAGTTCGACCAGTCGGCGATCATCGGCTCGTGGAAGGCGGTGCGATAGCGCGCCATGGTGTGGGCGGCCGCGAAGAAATGCCCACCGGGCTGCACCTCGGCGATGGCGGCCATGCCCATCGAGTCCTCGTCATCGGGCGGCGCCACGCACAGCTCCGCCAGCATCTGCAGCATCTCCACGTCCACCACGCATTTCTCGTACGAGTGGGTGAGGCCGCCTTCCATCCAGCCCGCGGCGTGCAGGCAGAAGTTGGCTCCCGCGAGCACGGTCGCCCAGAGCGAGAACTGGGTCTCGAGCGCCGCCTGCGCATCGACCACGTTGGCCGCGGTGCCGGCGCCGGCGCGCCAGGGGAGCCCCAGGAGCCGCGCGAGCTGTCCGGCGCCGAGCGTCGCCTGCAGATGCGTCGGGGTGCCGAACGCCGGTGAGCCGGACTTCATGTCGACGTTGGAGAGGAAGCTCCCGTAGAGCACCGGCGCGCCGGGCCTCGAGAGCTGCGACAGGGTGATCCCGGCGAGGGCCTCGGCGTGCTGCAGCGTCAGCGCCCCGGCGATGCTGATGGGCGCCATCGCGCCGGCGAGGCAGAACGGCGTCATGATCATGAGCTGCCCGTTGCGGGCGAAATCGATGATGCCCTGGGCCATCGAGCGGTCGAGCACCCGCGGGGAATTGCTGTTGATGATCGTGTAGGTGTGCACGGAGTCGCGGAACCGCTCCGGCGAGAGCCCGCGCGCCAGGCGGATCATCTCGAAGCAGTCCGTGACCTGCTCGGTGCCCCGCGAGAGCACGAACGGCATCTTGTCCGACAGTGTCAGCTGGGCGCGGGTCATCGCGTAGTGGCGCAGGTGCACCGGCACGTCCTGGGGCTCGGTGTGATTGCCGAGCGCGTGCAGCACGTCGAAGTGCTGGCTGAGCTTCAGCAGGTCGGTGAAGTCGGCGAGCGATCCCGGGCGGCGACCCCGATCGAGGTCGCTCACATTGGGGCAGCTCGAGCCACCGACGAACACGAGCGATCCGGGCGAGAAATCCAGCGTGCGCTCGGGAACGGCCCCGAGGCCGGGAAAGGCTCTCGGACAGCTCGCGAGCGCCGCTTGCACGGCCTCCCGTCCGATCCTCACCATCTGGCTGTCCTCATCCACGATGGCCCCGGCGCCGGCATAGAGCGCGCGCGCCTCGGGCAACAGCACCTTGAGGCCGAGGGTCTCGAGCACCTCGAGAGCGTGCTCGTGCATCGCCGCGATCGCATCGTCGGAGAACGCCCGCTGCGGCGTGAACGGATTGCGCAGCCGGCGATAGGCGGTCTCGCGGCCGTGGCCGCCCTGGCGCTGGAGCTGCCCGGGATGGCGTCGGTTCTGCCTCATGGTTGGCTCGTCGGCTCGCGTGGGGGCGCGCACCAACACTATACAAGCGTGGCAGGCCCGGCGCATCGGAC
>JAKAZP010000147.1 GCA_021815905.1 Pseudomonadota bacterium
CGGCAGCGCGCCCCCGGCGGGCTCGCTCGCGGCGCCCGTGGGCTCGAATGCATGGAACGAGGAGCTCGGCGCGAAAGTCATCTGGATGGCGAACCAAGGCATCGAATCGGCGTCCCTGCAGGTCTCGCCCCGGCACTTGGGACCCGTGCAGGTGCAGATCTCGGTGCACGCCGGCCAGGCGAGCGTCTGGTTCGACGCCGCGAGCGCCGACACGCGCGCCGCGCTCGAGCGCTCCCTGCCGCAGCTCAGGCAGATGTTTGCGAGCGGCGGCCTCATGCTCGCCGATGCCGGAGTCTCGCGCGAGCCGCCGCGCGGTCAGGAGCGCCGGACCGCGGTGCGCGCCATCGGCGCGACCGGCACGGTCGCCGAGCGGGGCGCCGCCTCCGGAGAGCTTTCGATCCGCACCGAGGGCCCGGACGGGCTCGGGCTCGTCGACACCTACGCCTGAGGCCGGTGCCGCCAAGAAACCGTCGCCGAAGCCGGGCTGCGACGCGCCTCACACTCGCCGAGGACCGCAAAACCCTTCGCCGCCCGCCACTTAGGCTCACTTTCGCCCTCGTGGCACGCCCATTGCACCTGAGCTCGGCACCTGACTTCCAACTTCAGGAGTCGATCGAGCGATGGCCGAAGTACCCGTTCTCGCCCCCGCGGATGGCGCCGCCACGGCCGCGCCGGCCAGGCGCCGCATACCCCTGTGGCTCCTCGTCGCGATCGGCGTGCTGCTGCTCGGCGGCGTCGGCGCCGGACTCGTGCTGACGCACGCCTTCGGCGGCGCGGTCCCGAGCCACGCGCGCAAGAGCGCGCCGGTGAAGCCTTCGGGGCCGCCGCACTACCTCGCGCTCGATCCGCCGTTCGTCGTCAACTTCCAGGCCAATCAGCTGGTGCGCTTCCTGCAGGTCGGCGTGCAGGTGATGTCGCACGATCCGAAGACGCTCGAGCTCATCAAGCACAACGACCCCATGGTGCGCAACGCGCTGCTGCTGCTCCTCGGCAATCAGAAGTACGCCACGATCTCGACCACCGCCGGCAAGGAGCAGCTGCGCACCGACGCCCTGGCCGCGATACGCAAGGTCGTCGAGCAGGCCGGCGGCGACCCCCGGCGGGTCGAGGCCGTGTACTTCACCAGCTTCGTGATGCAGTAGCCGGAACGCGGCCGAGCCATGAGCAACGACAAGATCCTCGACCAGGCCGAGATCGATGCCCTGATCCACGGCGTCGACACCGGCGCCGTGAGCACCGAACCCGAGCCGGCCCCGGGTGAAGTGCGCCCCTACGACTTCGCCAAGCAGATGCGGATCGTTCGCGGCCGGATGCCGACCCTCGAGATGATCAACGACCGGTTCGCGCGCCTCAACCGCGCGAGCCTGTACAACCTGCTGCGCCGCTCGCCGGAGATCTCCGTCGGCCAGGTGCAGATCAGGAAATTCAGCGACTACGTGCGCACGCTGCCGGTGCCCTCGAGCCTGAACCTCGTCAAGATCAACCCGCTGCGCGGCACCGCGCTCATCGTGCTCGACCCGAAGCTCGTGTTCGCGGCGGTCGACAACTTCTTCGGCGGCAGCGGCCGGCACGCCAAGATCGAGGGCCGCGAGTTCACCGCCACCGAGCAGCGCATCATCCACATCATCCTGCGCAACGTGTTCGCGGATCTGCGCGAAGCCTGGTCGCACGTCGCCTCGATCGAGCTCGAGTACATCCAGTCCGAGATCAACCCGAACTTCGCCAACATCGTGGCGCCTTCCGAGATCGTGGTGATGACGGGCTTCCACATCGAGCTCGACGGAGCGGGCGGCGACCTGCACGTCACCATGCCGTATTCCATGATCGAGCCTCTGCGCGACGTGCTCGACGCCGGGATCGCGAGCGATCGCGCGGAGAAGGACGAGCGCTGGACGCTGTCGCTGCGCGAGGAGATGGAGGACGCCGAGATCGAGCTCACCTCCGTGCTCGGCAATTCCGTGATCTCCCTCGCCGAGCTCCTCAATCTGAAGCCGGGCGACGTTCTGCCGTGCGACTTCACCGGCAAGGTGACGGTCCTCGCCGAGGACGTGCCGGTGTTCCACGGCGGCTTCGGCACTTCCCGCGGCCGCCAGGCCGTGAAGGTCGAGCAGCGTCTCCGCCGGGCGAAGCCCGCGCTCCAACCCACATCGTCTCCTGGACTCACCTGAGGTCCGTCATGTCTGCCAACACCGCCGAGGCGCAACCGGCCGAATTCCACGATCTGAAGGACGAGAGCGGCGCCGCGCGCCCCCGCGACGTCAATCTCGAGGTCATCCTCGATGTGCCCGTGACGCTATCGATGGAAGTCGGCCGCACGCGCATCCCCATCCGCAACTTCCTGCAGCTCAACCAGGGCTCGGTGGTCGAGCTCGACCGGGCCGCCGGCGAGCCGCTCGACGTGTACGTGAACGGCACCCTGGTGGCGCACGGCGAGGTGGTCGTCGTCAACGAGCGCTTCGGCATCCGCCTCACCGACGTCATCAGCCCTGCCGAGCGGATCCGCAAGCTGAAGTGAGCGCCGTGTTCGCCAGCCCGCATTCGCTCGGCGGAGCGCCTGCCTCGGGCTTCGGCGGTGTCGCCTCCGTCACCGTCGCGCTGCTCGTCGTGCTCGCCGCGATCTTCGCAGTCGCCTGGCTGGCGCGGCGCGTGCGCGGTTTCGGCAATCGGATCGGCGGCGCGATCGACGTGCTCGCCGACATCCCCCTCGGCCCGAAGGAGCGGGCGGTGCTGCTGAAGGTCGGAGCCGAGCAGATCCTGCTCGGCGTCACCCCGGGCGCGGTGAGGAAGCTGCACGTGCTGCCGCAGCCGCTCGAGATCGGCAGGCGCCCGGCGACCTCCGCCGAGGGCGCGCGCCCCTCCTTCGCTTCGATTCTCAGGAAGAGCCTCGGAAAATGACCGCGACCCGCATGACGCTCCGGGCGGCCTCGCTCGCCCTGCCGGCGCTGCTGTTGCCCGCGGCGAGCCTCGCCGCTCCCGGCATTCCCGCCTTCAGCGTCCACACGGCCGCCGGCGGCGACCAGACCTACACCCTCACGCTGCAGGTGCTCGCGCTGATGACGGCGCTCACCCTGCTGCCCGCCATCCTCCTCATGATGACGGCCTTCACCCGCATCGTGATCGTGCTCGGGATCCTGCGCCAGGCGCTCGGCGCCGGCCAGACCCCGCCCAATCAGGTGCTGCTCGGGCTCGCGCTCTTCCTCACGTTCTTCGTGATGTCCCCGGTCATCAATCAGATCCAGCAGGTGGCCTACCAGCCCTACGCCGCAGGCACCATCGATGCGACCACGGCGCTCGAGCGCGCGGAGGTGCCGGTCAAGCAGTTCATGCTGCATCAGACCCGGCAGACCGACATCGCGACCTTCGTGCACATCGCCGGCGGCAAGGGATACGCGAGCCCCCTCGACGTGCCGCTCAGCGTGCTCGTGCCGGCGTTCGTGACCAGCGAGCTGAAGACCGCGTTCCTCATCGGCTTCCTGCTCTTCATTCCGTTCGTGATCATCGACCTGGTGGTGGCGAGCGTACTGATGTCGATGGGAATGATGATGGTCTCGCCGGTGCTCATCTCCCTGCCATTCAAGCTGATGCTGTTCGTGCTGGTCGACGGCTGGGCGCTGGTCATGGGCACCCTCGCCTCGAGCTTCCGTCACTGACGCAGGAGTTTCCGATGACACCCGACACCGTGATGACGATCGGCAGCCGCGCGCTCGAGATGGCGCTCACCCTGGCCGCGCCGCTCCTGCTCGCCGCGCTCCTGACCGGGGTCATCATCGGCGCCTTCCAGGCCGCGACGCAGATCAACGAGATGACCCTGTCGTTCATACCGAAGCTGGTGGTCATGGCGCTCACGCTCGCCATCGCCGGGCCATGGATGCTGCGCACCCTGGTCGAGTACACGCGCGATCTCATCACCAGCATCCCCGGGCTGGTCAACTGACGGACCGCGCACCGTCGCCATGATCACCTTCACCGCAAGTGAGCTCGAGGGCTGGCTGCTCGGGATCTTCTGGCCGTTCGTGCGCATCGGCTCGTGCTTCATGGTGGCCCCCGTGTTCAGCGCGGTTACCGTGCCCGCCCGGGTGAGAATCGTCCTCGCCGGCGCGGTCGCGCTGCTCGTGGCGCCGCTCATCGAGATTCCGCGCGTCGCGCCGCTCTCGGCCGCGGGGCTGCTGATCACCGCGCAGCAGGTGATCATCGGCGCGGCCCTCGGGTTCTGCCTGCGGATCCTGTTCGACGCGGTGTCCCTCGGCGGCTCGCTGCTCGCCAACAGCATGGGCCTCTCGCTCGCCTTCAACCTCGATCCGCTGCACGGCGCCGCCACCCCGGCGCTCGGGCAGCTGTATTCGGTGCTGGTGACGATGCTGTTCCTCGTGCTCAACGGCCATCTCGTCCTGATCCGCACGCTGGTCGAGGGCTTCCGCACGCTGCCGATCGGCACGGGCGGCCTCGGCCCCTACGGGTTCTGGTCGGTGGTGCTGTGGGGGCAGCAGCTCTTCTCCGGTGCGCTCGCCGTGGCGCTCCCCGGGGTGACCGCGCTCCTCATCGCCAATCTCGCCTTCGGCGTCGTGAGCCGCGCGGCTCCCACGCTCAACCTGTTCGCCGTCGGACTGCCCGTGTCGCTCGTGCTCGGATTGCTCGCCGTGATCGCCGGGCTGCCCGCGCTCGAGTCCGGCTTCATCCGGCTGCTCGCGGACGCGCTCGCGTTCCTGCGCCACCTGAGCGGAGCCTGAGACCGTGGCCGAGCACGACCAGGAGCGCACCGAGCGCCCGACACCGAAGCGGATCGAGAAGGCGCGCAAGGAGGGCCAGGTACCACGCTCGCCGGAGCTGAGCGCCGCGGCCGTGCTGCTGGTCGCCGGCGGCAGCCTGCGCTTTCTCGGCCCGAGCCTCGGCGCCACGCTCGCCGGGGTGATGCGATCCTCGCTGGCGCTCGGTCGGGCGCAGGCGTTCGATCCCGGGCTCGCGCTCTCGAGCATGGGCGAGGAGCTGCTGCGCGCGGGTCGCGCGTGCGCGCCGGTGCTCGGGTTGACGCTGGTCGCGGCGCTCGCCGCGCCCCTCGCCCTCGGCGGCTGGAATCTGAGTCCCGGTGCGGTCGCGCCCGACTTCACCCGCCTCGACCCGATCGCCGGCTTCGGGCGGCTGTTCTCGGCCCGCGGCGCCGTCGAGCTCGGCAAGGCCTTCGGCAAGTTCCTGGTGGTCGCGACGGCCGCGGTGTGGGTGCTGCGCAGCGAGTCGGCGCGCTTGCTCGGGCTCGGCGCCGAGCCGCTGTCGGCGGCGATCGCCGATGCCGCCGGACTCGCCTCGCGGGCGCTGCTCACGGTGTCGGTCGGGCTCGCCGTCATCGCCGCGATCGACGTGCCCTGGCAGCTGTGGCAGTACTCGAAGAAGCTCGGCATGACGCGCGAGGAGATCCGCGAGGAGCTCAGGGAGAGCGAGGGGTCGCCCGAGATGCGCGGCCGCATCCGGCGCGTGCAGCGGGAGATGGCGCGGCGGCGCATGATGCACGAGGTGCCGAAAGCCGACGTCGTGGTCGTCAACCCGACGCACTTCGCGGTCGCGCTGCGCTACGAGGAGCGGCGCATGCGCGCTCCGCTCGTCGTCGCGAAGGGCTCCGATCTCATCGCGGCGCGCATCCGCGAGATCGCAACCGAGCACGCCGTGCCGATCTTCGAGGCGCCGCCGCTCGCGCGCGCGCTGCATCAGAGCGTCGAGATCGGCTCGGAGATCCCGGCTTCGCTCTACGTCGCCGTCGCGCAGGTGCTCACCTACATCTATCAGCTGAAGGCCGCCCGCAGCTGGGGCGGGCGTGCGCCCGAGCCCCCGGTGATCGACCCGGGCATCGACCAGGTACGGCACTGAGCCATGGCCACCACCCTCGCCCGCGCATCGAGTCCGAGCCTGCCGCAGATCAGGGACCTGCTGCGCGCCGGCATCGGCGTTCCCGCGGGCGTGCTCGCGGTGCTCGCGATGGTGGTGCTGCCGCTGCCGCCGATGGCGCTCGATGTGCTGTTCTCCTTCAACATCGCGCTCTCGATCGTGATCGTCATGGCCGTGTTCTACGTCGCCCGACCGATCGAGTTCGGCGTGTTCCCGACCGTTCTGCTGCTCGCGACGCTCCTCAGGCTCGCGCTCAACGTCGCCTCCACCCGCGTGGTGCTGCTGCACGGCTTCAGCGGTCCGCAGGCGGCCGGACACGTGATCGAGTCCTTCGGCGAGTTCGTGGTGGGCGGCAACTTCGCCGTCGGCGTGGTGGTGTTCATCATCCTCACCATCATCAACTTCGTGGTGGTCACCAAGGGCTCGGGGCGCATTTCCGAGGTGAGCGCGCGCTTCACCCTGGACGCCATGCCCGGCAAGCAGATGGCCATCGACGCCGATCTCAACGCCGGTCTCATCACCCAGGACGAGGCCCGCACGCGCCGCACCGAAGTGCGCGCCGAGGCGGATTTCTACGGCGCGATGGACGGCGCCAGCAAGTTCGTGCGCGGCGACGCGGTCGCGGGCATCCTGATCCTTCTCATCAACATCATCGGCGGCCTCGCGATCGGCACGATCGGCCACGGAATGCCCCTCGACGCGGCGCTGCACACCTACACCCTGCTCACGATCGGCGACGGCCTGGTGGCGCAGATCCCGGCGCTGCTGCTCTCGACCGCGGTGGCGCTCATCGTGACGCGCATGTCGCGGCCCCAGGACATGGGCGGGGAGC
>JAKAZP010000148.1 GCA_021815905.1 Pseudomonadota bacterium
CGCGCAGCGGCTGCTCGGGCGCGCCCATCAGGGGGAATGGTTCGATATCGGCTCCCTCGAGCGCCTGGCCTGGCTCGACGCCCACGTTCGCGGCAGGGCCGGGAAACAGGCCGGGAAATAGGCCGGGAAATAGGCCGGAACCCCGCCGGGCATTACAATGCGCCCATGTCGCGCCTGAAGGACATCCCGGTCACGACCGAGCCGGCCCCGCCCCGAAGCGGCGAGAAATACCAAACGCCGCAAGGGTTTACGGCGATCCGGGACGGCATCAAGGCCTCCGCCGGGAGCCCGGGCGGTCCCGGGGCGCGGGCCGGCCTCGCCGGAAAGCCCCCCTGGCTCCGGGCCCGGGCGCCGACGGGCGCCGGGTTCCGCGAGGTGAAGACGCTGGTGAAGGCGCACCGCCTCGCCACGGTGTGCGAGGAGGCCAAGTGCCCGAACATCGGCGAGTGCTGGAACGCCGGCACCGCCACCCTCATGCTCATGGGGGCGGTCTGCACGCGCGCCTGTCGCTTCTGCGCCGTCGACACCGGCAATCCCCGCGGGTGGCTCGATCCGCAGGAGCCTGCGAACGCGGCCCGGACGGTCGAGCTGATGCGCCTCAAGTACGTGGTGCTGACCTCGGTCGACCGCGACGATCTGCCCGACGGCGGGGCGGCCCATTACGCCGCCTGCATCGCCGCCATCAAGCGCCGCAGTCCGCACACCGCGGTCGAGGCGCTGACGCCCGATTTCCGGGGAAAGCTCGAGGACGTCGCGACCGTGGTCGACTCCGGACTCGAGGTATTCGCTCAGAACATCGAGACCGTGCGCCGCCTGACCCATCCGGTGAGAGATCCGCGGGCCGGTTATGAGCAGACGCTGCGCGTGCTCGAGCATGCGAAGCGCCACCGGCCTTCGGTGCTCACCAAGAGCAGCCTGATGCTCGGACTCGGCGAGAGCGAGGAGGAGATCGATCAGACGCTCCTCGATCTGCGCGCCGCGGGCGTCGATATCGCGACGCTCGGGCAGTACCTGCGGCCGACCGTGCATCATCTGCCGGTGGAGCGCTACGTGACACCGGCGCAGTTCGATCGTTACCGCGCGCGCGCGCTCGAGCTCGGCTTCCTCGAGTGTGTCTCCGGACCGCTGGTGCGCTCGAGCTATCGGGCGGAGCAGGCCCTCGATCGCAACAACGCGGGTCTCGACAACGGCCGGCTGCTCGCCGGGAAGTCCGCGCGGTGAGCATGGGGGAGAGCGCGGCGCCGGAGCCGCGCCGCGGCCCCATGCCCGATGGCGATTCGCGCGGCGCGCCTCCCGCGGCGCTGACGCTGCGCCGCCTGGGAACCGTCGACTACGAGCCCACCTGGCGCGCGATGCAGCGCTTCACCGACGCGCGCGATCCGGCGACCCCGGATGAGATCTGGTTTCTCGAGCACCCGCCGGTATTCACGCTCGGCATGAACGCCGATCCGGCGCACGTGCTCGCGCCGGAGGGGATTCCCGTCGTGCGCATCGACCGCGGCGGCCAGGTGACCTACCACGGGCCGGGCCAGCTCGTGGTGTATCCGCTCATCGACCTGCGCCGCGCCGGGCTCGGCATCCGCGACTTCGTGACCGCGCTCGAGCGCGGCGTGATCGACTACGCCGCCGAGCTCGGCGTCGCCGCCGAGGGCCGGCGCAGCGCCCCGGGTGTGTACGTCGAGGGCAGAAAGCTCGCGAGCGTCGGAATCCGGGTCCGTCGCGGCGCGACCTATCACGGTATCGCTCTGAACGTGAGCGTCGATCTCGAGCCTTTCGGCAGGATCAACCCCTGCGGTTACGCCGGGCTCGAGATGACGAGGCTCGCCGACCTCGCGGCCGTCCGCACCGTGGGGGCGGCGCAGCGCGGTCTGGAGCCGCACCTGCTCCGCGCGCTCGGATTCGGCGCCGCTACAACAGCATCAGCACACCCTCGCAGGCCTTGAGGTCCGCGGTGAGCGCGACGACCTGCTCGCGCGTCTGCGCGCGGATGGTGTACGAGATGGACAGGAAGTTGCCGTTCTCGCTCAGGCGCTCGCTGAGGCCGTCGGGCGCCGAGAGCGGCGCGTGCCGCAGCACGACCGCGTGCACGCGCGCGCGAAACTCATCCGAGGGCCGGCCGATCACCTTGATGGGATAGTCCGTCGGAAATTCCAGCAGCGGCCCGCTCACCAGGGCGCATCCTCGAGCTCCCGCTTCCAGCGCTGGAACTCGTCGTACATCCGCCTCCAGAGCGGTCCGGGGCGGCCCGCGCCCACCGGCCGGCCGTCGAGCCGCGTGACCGGCTGCACCTCGCGGGTGGCCGAGGACAGCCAGACCTCATCGGCCGCGCGCAGCTCCCGCTCGCTGACCGGGGAGGCATGGCAGGGGATGCCGAGACGCGCGGCGAGCTCCTCGACGGCGCCCCGGGTGGTTCCGGGGAGGATCCGCTGCGAGTTCGGCGGTGCCCGCAGCTCCCCGCCGGTGACGATGTAGACGGTCGAAGAGGAGGCTTCCGTGAGCTGGCCATCGCGCAGCAGGAGGGTCTCCGCCGCCTCCGCATCCACCGAGAGCTGACGCAGCAGGACGTTGGCGAGCAGGGCGACGGACTTGATGTCGCACCGCGCCCAGCGCGTGTCCGGCGCCGTCACGCAGGCCAGGCCCTCGCGCAGTACCTCCGGGGAGGGGACGGGCAGCGGGGCGCAGAAGGCGAACACGGTGCGCGCAACGGCCGGCAGCGGCGCGTGATTTCTGCCGTACTCGGCCCCGCGCGTGACCTGCCAGTAAATGTACTGATCGCCGCCGCCATTGCGCGTGATGAGGCTCGAGAAGATCTCGCGCCACTCCCCCGGGGAGCGGGGGTCCTCCATGCGGATGGCTTCGAGGCTGCGCGCGAGCCGGGCGCGATGCGCCTCGAGCCGGAAGGGCCGCCCGCCGTAGACCGGCATGACCTCGTAGACGCCGTCGCCGTAGAGGAATCCGCGATCGAGCGGGGAGATCCTCGCCTCGCGCAGTGGGAGGTACTCGCCGTTCAGGTAGCAGATGGGAAGGGGCTCGCCCACTTTGGGATCCTTACCAGCGCCTGAGCCAGAGCTTCAAGCCGTCGGTCGAGCGCGTGAGGAAGCCGCCCTCGGGTACGGGCCCGAGCGTGATGAGCGGCCTGCGGTCGATCACCTGCGCGCCATCGGTCACCGTGAGCTCCCCGACCACCTGTCCGGCGGCGATCGGCGCGATGAGGGGGGGATTCGTGACTCGCGCCGTGGTCTTCAGGCTCCCCGCTCCTCCGCGCGGCACCGTCACATACAGGTCGGACGCGGTGCCGATCGGCGCGTACTCGATGCTCGATTCGTAGACCCGGGGCCGCAACACCGGCTGGCGCGCCACCGCGACCTTCTCGGTCTGGAAGAAGTTGTAGCCGTAGTTGAGCAGCGCCTCGCTGTCGGAAAGGCGGTTGTCCCAGCTCGGCGCACCGAGCACCACCGAGACGAGGCGCATGCCGTGGCGCAGGGCCGAGGCGATGAGGCAGTACCCCGCCGCGTCCGTGTGTCCGGTCTTCAGGCCGTCCACCGACGGATCGGTCCAGAGGAGCGTCACGCGATTGCGCTGCGTGATGTGATCCCAGGTGAATTTCCTGATCTTGAAGATGAAGTAGTACTGCGGGAAGTCCCGGATCAGCGCGGCGGTGAGGGTGGCGAGGTCGCGCGCGGTCGTGTAGTGATCGGGTTGCGGCAGTCCGTCGACGTCCATGTAGTGGGTCGACGCAAGTCCGAGCCGCTGCGCGTAGGTGTTCATCATCTGCACGAACCCGGCCCGGGTGCCGCCCACCTTCTGAGCGAGCGCCACGGTCGCGTCGTTCCCCGACTCGACGATCATTCCCTTCAGCAGATCGATCACCGGCACCTGGCTACCGACATTGACGAACATGCGCGACCCGCCGGTCCGCCACGCCGCCTTGCTGATGGTCACCGGCTCATCGAGCGTGAGCCGTCCGGCCTTGAGGGCCGAGAACACGATATAGGCGGTCATCAGCTTCGTGAGGCTCGCCATCGGCAACCGCTCATCGGCGTTGCGCGAGGCCAGCACGCGGCCGGTGTCGTAGTCGACGAGGATGTAGGCTCCGGCCTTGAGCGTCGGCGGCGGCGGCACCGGAAACGCATGGCCCTGGGCGCTCGCGGCGGCCGGCGCGGCGGATGTCGCTGCGTGCGCCGGGACGGCAAGCAGCGCGAGGGCGGAGGTGGCGAGGAAGGCGGCGGCTTTCGGGCGGGACATCCTGGAAGTTCCTCTTCGGGTGACTGGGGCGCGGGCGTCGATCGTCAGATCGTACAGGGCAGCGCGAGTTCGATGGCCGTCGGGTACGCTCATGCCGTCAGGGGGCGACCAGACGCGCGCCGCGAAAGCCGAGCGCGTCGAGCCGGCTCACCAGCGCGTCATATTCCGGCACGCCGCTCACCGGGATGCGTACCCGATAGAGCCGCGCCACGAACGGCGGACCGAGAATGAACGCGCCGGCGAGTCCCGCCCCGTGCAGCCGCGCGAGCGCACGCTGCGCATCGCCTCTCAGCGCGAATGCGCCGACCTGGACGTAGAGCGCCGGCGGCGGCCTTTCCGCGACGCGCGTGAGCACGTCCGGGTTCTCCGGCGTGATCGCGCGCACCTCGACGAACGCCGTGCCGCTCGCAAGCATGCCGAGCTTCGCGGCCGCGGCGTAGGAGAGGTCGATCAGCCGGTGAGCGACGAACGGCCCCCGATCGTCGACCTTCACGATCACGCTGCGGCCGTTGCCGAGATCCGTGACGCGCACGAAGGTCGGCAGCGGCAGCGTCTTGTGGGCGGCGGTCATGGCGTACATGTCGTAGCGATCACCGTCGGCGGTGCGCAGGCCGTCGAAGGTCGGTCCGTACCACGAGGCGATACCGCGGGCGACGTACCCGTCGGCCGTGCCGAGGACGCGGTACGTGCGCCCGTCGACGGTGTAGGAGGGCGGGTTGCCGAACGCGGAGCGCGGCTCGTAGCGGGGCACCGCGTTCGGAATCGAGCCGATGTCCGGCGGCGGCGGCGGCAGCGCGAATCGCGGCGCGCTCTCGCGGTGGCGCACGCTCGCGCAGCCGGCGAGCAGCGCCGCGAGCGACAGCGTGCCGAGCAGCCCGAGGCGCGCGGGGTTCCCCACCGCGGCGGATCTCACCGCGCGGTCTCGTCGAACTCCCGCGCGACCGCCCGCGCGAGATCGGTCACCGCCATCGCATACAGCGCGCTGTGGTTGTAGCGCGTCAGGGCGTGGAAGTTGTCGAAGCCGACCCGGTACGTGGGTCCATCCTGCTGCTGCGCGAGCAGCAGCACCACGTGCGTCTCGCGCGGAGCACGGTCGTCGACCCGCACGCCGTGGGCGTTCAGCTCCCCGATGGTCTCATCGAGGGAGAGATTGCCGGGGTCGATGTGGAAGTCCGCCCCGGGATCGAGCGTCACGTCGGCGAGCACCGGAGCGCCGCGCTGCCAGCCGCATGCCTGCAGGTAGTGCGCCACGCTCGCGAAGATGTCGTCCCAGTCGGTGAACAGATCGCTCCGGCCCCGGCCGTCCTCATCGACCGCGTAGCGCAGATAGGCCGAGGGCATGAACTGCAGCGGCCCCATCGCCCCCGCGTAGGAGCCCTTCACCGTGAGGGGATCGAGCTTCTCCCGGTGGGCGAGCAACAGGAACTGCTCGAGCTCGTAGCGGAAGAAGTGACCGCGGGGCGGATAGTCGAACGCGAGAGTGGCGAGCGCATCCAGCACGCGGTACGAGCCCGTGATCCTGCCGTAATCGGTCTCGGCGCCGAGGATGGCGACGATGTACTGCGGGGGGACGCCGTCCTGGGCGCTCACCTGCGCGAGCGCCTCGCGGTGCTCCTGCCAGAACGCGACGCCCGCGGCGATGCGGCCGGGGGTGAGAAAGATCCGCCGGTACTGCCACCACGCGAGCACCTGCTCGGGCGGGCGGCTGATCGCCGCGATGATCTTCGGCTGCGCGCGCGCCTGGCTCAGCACCGCGAGAACCCTCCTGCGGGACAAGCCGTCGCGCCGGGCGACCCGGGTGGCGAAGCGGGCGAGCTCCCCGTGCGGGAAGAGCACCGTCGTGGGCGGCAGAGCCGCCGGTTGAGCGGCCGCCGCCGCGCCGGCGAGCACAAGGAGCGCCACGCTGAGGATCGATCGCAACACTTACCTGCCCATGAGCTTTCGATGCGAGTAAAGCGACATCAGAATACCGAAGCCGGCGAGCATGGTCACCACGGAGCTCCCGCCGTAGCTGACGAGCGGCAGCGGGACGCCGACGACCGGCAGCAGACCGGTCACCATCCCGGTGTTGATGAACACGTAGACGAAGAAGGTGAGCGCGAGAGCGCCGGCGAGCAGCCGCGAGTAGGTGTCGGGCGTCTGCATGGCGAGGTAGAGCGAGCGGCCGATGATGAAGGCGTACAGCAGCACCAGCAGGGCGAGACCGAGCAGCCCGAATTCCTCGCCGATCACCGCGAAGATGAAATCCGTGGTCGACTCCGGCAGGAAATCGAGCTGCGCCTGGCTGCCGTTCATCCACCCCTTGCCGAACACCCCTCCGGAGCCGATCGCGATCTGCGACTGGATGATGTGGTAGCCGGCGCCGAGGGGGTCCGACTGCGGATGGAGGAAGGTGAGCAGCCGCTGCCGCTGG
>JAKAZP010000149.1 GCA_021815905.1 Pseudomonadota bacterium
GCAGACGAGCGGGTCGTAGAAGAGCGCGGTGCCGATGCCGACGGCCGTGGCGCCCGCGATCAGGAACTCGACCGCATCGGTCGCGCTCGTGATGCCGCCCTGCCCGATGATCGGGATGCCGTGCGGACCCGCGACCTCGTACACCTGGTGCACCTTGAGGAGCGCCAGCGGCTTGATGGCCGGCCCCGAGAGTCCGCCCTGGATGTTGCCGAGCACCGGACGGCGGGTGCGCGCATCGATCGCCATGCCCATCAGGGTGTTGATCACCGCGAGCGCGTCCGTTCCCGCCTCGATGCAGCGGCGCGCGTTCTCGCGAATGTCCGTCTGGTTGGGCGAGAGCTTGGTGATGAGGGGTTTCGAGGTGACGCGCCGGCACGCCTCGACCACCTGCGCCGACATGTCCGGATAGTTGCCGAAGGCGACGCCGCCTTCCTTGACGTTGGGACAGGAGATGTTGATCTCGATGGCGTCGATCGGCGACTGGTCGAACAGGCGCGTGACCTCGGCGTACTCCTCCACGGTGGAGCCGGAGACGTTGGCGATGAAGCGCGTCTCGGTGAGATCGAGCTGCGGCAGGATGCCGCGCACCACGTGCGGCGCGCCGGGGTTCTGCAGGCCGATGGCATTCAGCATGCCGGCCGGCGTCTCGAAGATGCGGTGCGGGGGGTTGCCGAGACGGGGAGCGAGAGTCGTGCCCTTGAGCACCACCGCGCCCGCGTCCCGATTGGAGAAGCCCTCGATCCGCGTGTATTCCTCGCCGAAGCCGACGCATCCGGAGAGCAGCACGATGGGAGAATCGAGCCGCAGCCCGCAGAGCGTGAGGCGCAGGCTCGAGTGCGGCCCTTCGGCGGGGTCGGTCATGCGGCGATGCTGGCGGGCGCGGGACGCGGCCGCCGCCGCGGCTTCGAGCTACAGCTTCCTGACATAGATGTCGATCTTCCCACGCGGCCCGATCAGCCACGAGCCGATCCAGCCGGTCACCCAGACGATGAGCGCGGTCTCGAACGCCGACCAGAAGCCGCCCTGGATGTGGAAGCCCGGCAGCAGCCACGCGACCAGCCCCACCATGGCGGTGTTGACGATCAGCAGGAAGAGTCCGAGCGTCAGGATGGTGAGCGGCAGCGTCAGGATGACGGCGATGGGCCGCACGATGGCGTTGACGACGCCGAGGAGGAGCCCCGCGAGCAGCAGCGTTCCGGCATCGTCGATGCGGATGCCGTGCACCCAGCGCGTCGCGATCCACAACCCGATCGCGCTGATCAATGCGCGCAGAACGAAGCCGGTCACGGCCGCACCCCCGCGCGCGCGCCGGCCTCGATCATCGCCTTCAGACGAGTCATGGCCGCGTGCCAGCCCGCCTTGAGCCGCAGGTACTGGGTGTCCCACTCCGGCGAGCCCGGCACGCCCGAGCCGAGCAGCCGCACGATCGTGCCGGCGGGGCCTCCGTCGAGGATGAAATCGTCGATGAGCGCGCTGTCGGCCGGCGGCAAGGTGCCGCTCGGCAGATAGATCAGCCGCAGCCGCCGCCCGGGCTCGAAGACATCGATGTGCGCCTCGAGCTCCATCAGCCGATCGACGCTCGCGCGGAAGTGCCCGCCCGGCCGGGCGCGGATCTGCGCGTTCGGCGAGCACCACGTCACGAGCAGCCCGGGGTCCGTGAGCGCGTGCCAGACCGCCTGCACGTCAGCCTTGACGTCGATCCGGTGGGCATAGCCGCGAGTCCTGTCCGCCATGGCGCAATTGTGCCACCGCCGGCGGGGTCGGCGCGCGGTCCGCTATTCCGTCTCGGCCCTGATCGGGCGCGTCATGAGCTCGCGCACCGCTTCCCGCGCCGGAACCCCCTCGTAGAGCACGCGGTAGATGCCCTCGCACAAAGGCATCTCGACGCCGGCGCGGGCGGCCACCGCGTGCAGCGCCTTGGCCGCGGGATAGCCCTCGACCACCTGGCCGATGGCCGCGAGCGCCTCCGGGGCGGTGCGGCCGGCGGCGAGCTCCAGACCGAAGCGCCGATTGCGCGACTGGTCGTCGGTGCAGGTCAGCACCAGGTCGCCGAGGCCCGCGAGGCCCATGAAGGTCTCGCGCCGCGCTCCGAGGGCGAGACCGAGCCGCATCATCTCCGCGAGCCCGCGCGTGATGAGCGCCACGCGCGTGTTGGCCCCGAACCCGAGCCCGTCCGACAATCCGGCACCGACCGCCAGCACGTTCTTGACCGCGCCCCCGACCTCGACGCCGACGATGTCGGTCGAGGTATAGGCGCGAAACTGCTCCGAGGACAGATCCGCGGCCAGCGCCTGGGCGAACGTCTCGTGGGTCGAGGCGATGGTCATCGCGGTCGGCAATCCGGCGCCGACCTCGCGGGCGAACGTCGGCCCGGAGAGCACCGCGACGGCGCGATCGGCGCCCAGGACCTCGCGCGCGATCTGGTGCGGGAGGCTCCCGGTCGAGAGCTCGAACCCCTTGGTCGCCCAGGCGAGACGCATCTCGGGCGTGAGCCCGGGTGCGATCTGCGTGAGCAGGGCCCGGAAGGCGTGGCTCGGCACCGCCACGACGACATCGCAGGCGCCGCGCAGCGCGCTCGCGAGGTCGGGCTCGACGGTGAGGGTGGCAGGAAACTCGCCGGCGGCGAGATAGCGCTCGTTGCGCCGGTCACGCGCCATCGCCGCCAGGCGCCCGCGGTCGCGGCCCCAGAGCCGCGTCGGCCGGCCGCTGCGGGCGAATTGCACGGCGAGCGCCGTGCCCCACGAGCCGGCGCCGAGCACCGCGATCGGCGCGCCGCTCTGCGTGGCGGAGGCCCGCACGGCCGGGTCCGGATCAGTTGGTCTGTTGCGGCGTCGGCGGCTGGTTCTGGTTGGCCGCGTAGAGCGCATCGAAGTTCACCGGCGGCAGCAGGAACTGCGGGAAGCCGCCCTGGGTGATGAGATGCGACACGGCCGCCCGAGCGTACGGGAACAGCACTCCCGGACACACGGTGCCGATGGCGCGCTTGGCATCGGCTTCGGGGATGTTGCGCATGACGAACAGCCCCGCCTGCTTCACCTCGACCAGGAACACCGTGCTCTCGTTCTGCTTCGCCGACAGGGTGACGGTGAGCACGACCTCGGTGACGTCCGGGCCGAGCCCCGTCGCGCCGGTCTGCAGATCGAGGTTGATCTGCGGGTTCCAGTTGCCGTCGATGCGAGGGCCGTTCGGCGCCTCGTACGAGCAGTCCTTGAGGTACACGCTCTGCAGCGCGAGCACGGGGCCGTTGGCCGCCTCGGGTATCGGGGGGATCCCGACAGCTTCATTGGTCATCTGTCACTCCGGTTTGCAATAGTCTGTCGAGACCGCCCGCGGCATCGAGGGCGTAGAGGTCGTCGCATCCGCCGACATGGGTGTCGCCGACGAAGATCTGGGGCACCGTGCCGCGCCCGCTGCGATTCACCATCTGCTCGCGCGCGCCCGCAACGGCCTCGACGTCGATCTCTTCGAACGAGACGCCCTTGGCCTGCAGCAGCCGCCGCGCACGGGCGCAATAGCCGCACCAGCTCGTAGAGTACATGACAACCTTGCCCGCGCTCATCTTCGGCCGCCCTCACCCCTTGGTGAGCGGGAGATTCTCGGAGCGCCACGCGGTGATGCCCCCGCGCAGGTTGAACGCCTGGGTGAACCCCTGGGCCTTGAGCTGCCGCACGGCGGAGGTTCCGAGGGAGCCGGAATTACAGTACACGACGAGCGTCTTCGCCTTGTGCTTCTTCAGCAGCTCGCCGGCATTCAGGATCTGCTCGCCGCTCATCTGGCGCGCACCCGAGAGGTGGCCGGCCGAGAACTGGTCCGCGGGCCGCAGGTCGATCACCAGCGCGCCGTGGTTCATCATTCGAATCGCATCCTGAGGCGATACGGAGGCGAAACTCTGCGTGCGCGAGCGCATCTCAAGCACGATCACGGCGAGCAGCACGGCGGCCGTCGCCGCGACCAGCAACGGATGATGGTGAATGTAGGGGGAAAGGCGGTCCATGAGCGAGGGATTCGAGAGGCGGATGAGCGAAAGTGCGCGCCCGGCGGTAAAAGGGCGCGCATTATAGCGCCCCGATGCGATCCGGCATGACGGGGTGGCGGCCGGCGCCGGGAGACTCGAGGCGCGTGCTCGCGGCGGTTGCGGCGCTGCTCGCTCTCGGCCTCGCCATGAGCACGGCGGCGGCCGCGCCCGCTCGAGCCCGTACCGAGGAAAACAGGACCCGGGCCCGCCTTCAGGCGGTACGCGGGGAGATCGAGCGCATTACCCGGCAGGTGACGCGCTCGCAGCTCGAGCAGGATCGCCTGACCCGCGAGCTGCGGGCGACGGAGCGCTCCGTGGGCAAGGCGCGCTCGGTGCTGCACGGACTCGATCGGCAGCGCGCCGCGGGCGATGCGCGTCTCGCGGCCCTGGAGGCCGAGAAGCGCCGGCGTCGATCGGATCTCGCCGCCGACCGCAAGGCGCTCGCCGGGGAGCTGCGCGCCGCCTATCTCATCGGGCGCGAAGAGCCGCTGAAGCTGCTGCTGAGTCAGGGCGACCCGGCCCGCGCCGGCCGAATGTTCGCGTATTACAGCTATTTCGGACGCGCCCGCGCGCGGCAGATCGGAAAGGTCGAGTCCGACATCGCGCAGCTCGGCAAGCTCGACGATCAGCTTCGGGCCGAGAACGGGCAGCTCGCGACGCTCGAGCAGCAGCAGCAGGCCCAGGTTCACTCCCTCGAGCAGGCGCGCTCGAAGCGTCTCGCGGTGCTCGCGAGCATCGCGGCCTCGACGCGCACCCGCGGCGAGCGCCTCGCGCGGCTCAAGCGGCAGCAGAGCGGGCTCGAAGGCTTGCTCCGCCGGCTCCGGCGCGCCGCGTCGCGTCTGCCGCCGGAGCTCGCCAACGCGCCCTTCGCGCGTCTGCGGGGCCATCTGCCCTGGCCGGTCAGGGGTCGGATCCTCGACCGCTTCGGCGCGGAGCGGGCCGGCGGGCTGCGCTGGGATGGCGACCTGATCGCGACCCGCCGCGATGCGCCGGTGCGCGCGGTGTCTTCCGGTCGCGTGATCTATGCCGACTGGCTCGCCGGACTCGGGCTCCTCATCATCGTGGACCACGGCGACGGCTACTTGAGTCTCTACGGGCATAACGCCCGGCTCTACCGGGCGGTGGGCGCGTGGGTGCGTGCGGGCGAGACGATCGCCGCGGCCGGGAACACCGGCGGGAGCCTGCGGCCGGAGCTTTACTTCGGGCTGCGCAGAGGCGCCCGGCCGCTCGACCCGCAGCACTGGCTGGTGCCCGATCCGCGCTAGGGACCGCCCCCGAATGTGAGCGGGTTCAAGCTTTGGCCGCCGTGCGGGGAGCACGGTGGACGAACCGCCAACTCGCGCAACGTGCGAGCCGAGCCGGTGCGGGACATTGCCGGCGGACCCCGGAGACAGCCCACGGTTGCAAGGCATGCCGCCGCTTCAGGATGACAAAACGACAGCCCTGGATCCCTGGGCCAGCTTCGAGCCGTACGCGCAGCTCATCCGCTCCCTGCTTCCGCGCACCGCCGGCGTCGCGCTCTTCGACGCCCAGGCGGAGCTGCGCTGGGGGAGCGAGCCGGCGCCGGCAGCCGAGCTGCTGCTGCTGATCGGCGAACTGCTGGGGCCGGCGCGGGCGGGGGATGGCGGCGCCGGAGTGCTGCGCCTCCTGCCCGGAGGAGTCCCGGTCTACGTCTGCTGGCTGCGCGATGACGCGCTGCGGCTGCTCGCCGGCGTCACCGTCGCGTGCCGTGCAGGCAGCGAGCGCGAGGTCGAGAGCCCGAGCTTCGAGCTCGTCCGTGCGCTGCTGGCTCCCGTGCTCGAGTGCATGCGGCGCGATCTGCTCGCGCGCGCGACCATCGATCGGCTGAGCCGCGCCGTGGATGCGCTCGACCGGATGCGCAGCGCGGGCGTCGAGAGCAGCTACGACACGCTGAGCGGCCTTTACACCCGGCCGGCATTCGAGCAGCGCGTGCGCACGGTGGTCGCGAGCCGCAAGGGTCCCTCGCACTGGAGCGCGCTCTACATCGACGCCGATCAGCTGCACGCCATCAACGACGGCTTCGGGATGCACGTGGGCGACAGCGTGCTCGGTGAGCTCGGAGAGCTGCTGCGCTCGCGGCTGCCCGCGGAGGGATTCGCGGCGCGGATCTCGGGCGACCGCTTCTCGGTGATGCTGCCCGCGAGCCTCGATGACGCCGAGCGCTTCGCCGAGTCGCTGCGCGAAGGCGCGGAGCGGCTGGGCGCGGCCCGGGGCGACCCGCGGCTGCGCATCTCGATCAGCATCGGGGTCGCTCCGATCGATACCGACGGCGGCGAGGTCATACACTCGCTGGCCGCGGCCGAGACCGCCTGCAAGGCGGCCAAGGACCGCGGCCGCAATCGCGTCGAGGTGTACCGCGCCAACGATGCGAGCCTGGTACGCCGCTTCACCGACATCCACATTGCCGGCCAGGTGAGCGATGCGATCGAAGCGGGCCGGCTGGAGCTCGATGCGCAGCTCATCCTGCCGCTCTCGGGGAGCGAGCGGCTGAGGCCGCACTACGAGCTGCTGGTGCGCATGATCGATGAGGACGGCGCCACGAGCGGGCCCGACAACTTCCTGTCGGCCGCGATGCGCTATCAGCTGATG
>JAKAZP010000150.1 GCA_021815905.1 Pseudomonadota bacterium
TTCGGATGCACCCGACGCGCCGAAATGCAGTCATCTCGCAAGACAGCCCATACCGATACGAGGAGCTTGCGCAGTTCATCACGCGGCTAATCGACGGCGGCACCCTGCTGCCCGGATCGCGCGTTCCGTCGCTGCGGCAGATCAGCCGGGAGCGCGGTACGAGCCTCGCGACCGCGCTGCAGGCGTACCGGCTCCTCGAGGACCGAGGCGTTCTCGAGGCCCGCCCACAATCGGGCTTCTATGTCGCAAGAAGCACCCGCGCGCGGCTCCAGGCGCCGGCCCTCTCCAAGCCGCCGCCTACGCCGCGCACGGTGTCGCTCTCGGCAGTGGTGCTGCGGCTCTTCGAATATGCCTCCGATCCCAGGTTCGTGCCGCTCGGGTGCGCGGTTCCGAGTCCGGATCTGCTCGCGGCGGGCCGGCTGGACCAACTCCTCGCCCGGGCCGCGCGCAGCCGGGGGATCGACCACAACCGATACACCGTCCCCCGCGGGGACCCGCCATTGCGGGCCGAGCTCGCGCGGCGCGCGGCGCGTTGGGGAGGCACGCTCTCTCCGGAGGACATCGTCCTCACCTGCGGCTGCACCGAGGCGCTGACACTGGCCCTGCAGGCGATCGCACAGCCCGGCGACACGATTGCCATCGAGTCACCCACCTACTTCGGCGTGCTGCACACCATCGAGGTACTCAATCTCAGAGCCCTCGAGCTGCCCACCGATTCCGTCTCGGGCGTCGACCCGGCCGCGCTCGAGCAAGCGCTGCGGTCCCGAGCCGTCAAGGCGTGCCTGTTCTCCTCGAGCTTCAACAATCCGCTCGGCTGCACACCCTCCGATGAGCGCAAGCTCGAGCTGCTGCGGCTTCTCACGCGGCACCGCGTGCCGCTGATCGAAGACGACATCTACGGCGACATCTTCTTCGGCGAGCGGCGGCCCACACCCTTCAGCGCGCTCGACCGCGAGGCCGACATCATCTATTGCAGCTCGTTCTCCAAGACCGTCGCGCCGGGCTATCGCATCGGATGGATGGCGCCCGGTCGGCACATGCAGCGCGTCATCGAGCGCAAGATGGCCTCCACACTCTCCGGGCTGCCGCTCCCCCAGCACGCCTTCGCCGACTACCTGGCCTCGGGCGGATACGACCGCCACCTGCGGCGCGTGCGCGGCGTCTTCCGCGACAACATCGAGCGCATGAGCCAGGCGATCAGCCGCTGCTTTCCGGCGGGCACCCGCGTCAGCCGGCCCGCCGGCGGGTTCGTGCTCTGGGTCGAGCTGCCCAGGCGCATCGACACACGGGAGCTCTTCGGCCTCGCGCTCGAGCGTGGCATCTGCTTCGCGCCCGGAGATGTCTTTTCCGCGACGAAGCGCTACGGTCACTGCATGCGCCTGAGCTGCGGGATCTCCTGGAGCTCGCGCATCGAGCACTCGCTCGAGACGCTCGGTCGCCTCGCGCACGATGCACTGGCAGGCTGACCGGGAGCAGATCGGAATTGAATCCCGGGTCACGCTGGCGGCTGATTCTCGCGAGTCCGCCCGGAGGTCCGCAGATACGATCGCCCGGCACAGGTTATCCATTGACGAAGGTCGCTGCCGCTCTGGCACGGCGCCCGGATGAGGTGATGCGTACGACGGACCTTTTCGAGGACTCGCTCGCGGATGCGCTGCGCGGCTCGGGCCTCACTTTGCTGCGCGGCTTTGCGCTGCCCCTCGGGCGAGCCTGGCTCGAGGACCTCGAGCGGGTGACCAATGCCGCGCCATTTCGACACATGATGACCCCGGGCGGGCAGCGGATGTCGGCGGCCATGACCAACTGCGGCACGGCCGGTTGGGTCACGGACCGCACGGGCTATCGCTACGACCGGCTCGATCCCGACAGCGGGCGGCCGTGGCCCGCGATGCCGGACTCCTTCGCCACCCTCGCGCGCCGGGCCGCCGCCGAAGCGGGCTTCGAGGCCTTCGAGCCCGATGCCTGCCTGATCAACTGCTACTTGCCCGGTGCGCGCATGTCGCTGCACCGGGATCGCGACGAGCGCGACTATGCCGCGCCCATCGTCTCGGTCTCGCTCGGCCTGCCCGCGACGTTCCTCTGGGGAGGTCTCGAGCGGGTCGACAGGCCCCGGCGCATTCCGCTAGCGCATGGTGACGTCGTGGTCTGGGGCTGGGCGGCTCGCCTGGCATTTCACGGCGTGGCGCCCCTCGCGGACGGTTGCCACGAGACGCTCGGCCGCAGGCGGATCAATCTGACGCTTCGCCGGGCGCTGTGAGGCCGCCGGCTCACATGAGAGCAAAATCCACGGCCGGCGCATCGAGCCCGATGGGCCCGTACGGCGCCCTCGACTGGACCGCCCTCGCCGCCGAGCTCGATGCACACGGCCACGCCATCCTGCCGGGGCTCCTCTCGCCCGCCGAGTGCCAAGCCCTTGCCGCGCTCTATTGCGAGGACGGCCGGTTCCGCAGCCGCATCCTCATGAGCCGTCACGGATTCGGCCGCGGGGAATACAAGTACTTCCGCTATCCGCTTCCCACACTCGTGCAGGAGATGCGCGCCGGGCTCTACCGGCATCTGGCGCCCATCGCCAACCGGTGGAATGCGCGTCTCGCGAAGGATGTGCGCTATCCGCCGGACCTCGACACCTTCCTCGGGCAATGCCATGCGGCGGGACAGGAGCGGCCTACCCCGCTCCTGCTGCAATACGGGCCGCAGGACTACAACTGCCTGCACCAGGACCTCTATGGCGAGTGGGTTTTTCCGCTGCAGCTCACCGTGCTGCTCTCCTCGCCCGGCCGGGACTTCACGGGCGGAGAGTTCGTCCTCACCGAACAGCGTCCCAGGATGCAATCGCGCGCCGAGGTGGTGCCGCTCGATCAGGGCGATGGCGTGGTGTTCGCGGTGCATCATCGCCCGGTGAGCGGCTCGAAGGGAGACTATCGCGTCAACCTCCGCCATGGAGTGAGCCGCGTGCGCTCCGGGCACCGGCACACACTCGGCATCATCTTCCACGACGCGGCGTAAGACCCGATGGCGCGCTCAGCGCCCGCCGCTCACCGTGAGGATGCTGCCCGTGACATAGGAGGCGGCGGGTGAGAGGAGCCAGATCACCGCCTCCGCGGCCTCCTCGGCGGTGCCCGCACGTCCCATCGGAATGCGGCCCGCGAGCCGCGCAAGCCGTCCCGGGTCGCCGGCGGCGGCATGGATGTCGGTCTCGATCAGGCCGGGCGACACCGCGTTCACGCGGATCCCCTCGCCCGCCACTTCACTCGCAAGGCCGATCGTGAACGTGTTCACCGCTCCTTTGGAGGCCGCGTAGTGCACCCACTCGCCCGGTGAGCCGAGATCGGCCGCGCGCGAGGAGATGTTGACGATGGCGCCGCCCCGACCGCCGTGCTTGAGCGAAAGTCGCCGCACCGCCTCCCGGGCGCAGAGCATAGTTCCCGTGACGTTCACGGCCCAGAGCCGCTCGAGCATGTCCGCCGTCACGGATTCCACCCTGGAGAAGCCGCCGGTGATACCGGCATTGTTCACCAGGGCCTCGATCGGCGCGAACCAACGGCTCGCCTGCTCGAAAAGGCTCACCACATCCGATTCGCGAGCCACATCCCCGCGCACCGCAGTCGCGCGGCCTCCGCGGGAGCGGATATCCTCCACCAGCGATCCGGCCGCCTTCTCATCGGCCACGAAATTCACGACGACCGCGTAACCTCTCGCCGCGGCGAGCCGGGAGACCGCGGCGCCGATCCCGCGGCTTCCCCCGGTCACGATCAGCGTACCTCGAACGGTCTCATTCACGGACATTCCGAGCCTCCTGCGCCGCAGCCTCGATTCTGCACGCCCCGCCGGGATTGATCATCGCGCCTCAGCGCAGTCTCGGAAAGGTCCAGCAGGAGGGCCGCTGCTGCATGCCGAGCTTCGGGTAGTACTCCTCGGCGGAGGGCACCGCGATGAGAATCAACATGGCCTCCTCGCCCGCGCCCCGCTGGGTCTCGGCGATCAGCCGCTTGCCGATGCCCCGTCGCTGGTAGGCCACATCGACCGCGAGATCGGACAGGTAGCAACAATACGAGAAGTCGGTGATCGCGCGCGAGACACCGACCAGGCGATCGCCATCACGGGCGGTCACGAGGAGATCGGCTTGCCGGATCATGCGGCCGAGCCGCTCCAGGTCGTTCACCGGCCGCCGCTCACCGAGGGTGGATGCCACCAGTACCGCGCGGAATTCCTCCGCGGAGAGGTCCGGCTCAAGAGAGTAGGCAATCGACATGCGGTCCGCTCCTCGCTTTCAGGTTGTCCGCCCCTATCTTGCCACAGCGGCTCACGGGCTCCCGCCGCGGGGGCTCGAGGTTTGCCTCGGCGCCGCGCGCATACGATCGCTGCCGCGGAGCGCGCACGGTCCTGACATCAATATTGACATCGTCAATATCAAACATTAGGCTCGAGACATGCTCAGAAGAAGCGCGCCCCATGAGCCTGCGAAGCGCGGCTATCACCACGGCAATGCGCGCAATGCGCTGCTGACGGCCGCCGCCGGCCTTCTGGAGAAGCTCGGCGCCGCGAGCCTCTCGCTGCGCCAGGTCGCCGAGCGCGCCGGCCTCTCCCGCCAAGCTCCCTACAACCATTTCAAGAACAAGGAGGCGCTGCTCGCCGAGCTCGCACGGGAGGGGTACGAACGGCTCGCCGCCTCCCTCGCGGCCTCTCGGGACGCCCAGGGACGGAACTCCCTCGAGCGCGCCGCCGAGAGCTACATCCGCCGCGCGCAGGAGGCGCCCGCCCTGTTCCGGCTGATGTTCTCGCGGGAGCTCGTGGACCTCGCGCGCTTCCCGGCGGCCGCGCAAGCCGGCGCCGCTGCCTTCGAGGCGCTGAAGGACATCGTCGCCACCTGCGCCCCCGCCGATCGGGTCGCGGATCTTGCCCTGGCCGCATGGTCGCTGGTCCATGGTTACGCCACGCTCTGCATCGAGGTCGCTCTCGAGCCGGCCGATCGCCGCGCCGAGCGCGCCCGGCTCTTTGCCCGCATCCTCCGGGCCGCCGCGGCCACGAGCGACGCGCACCACTAGGACGCGGTATGATCCCTGGGAGTTTGCTTCATCGCGGCGCGCCCGAGGGAAATGATCCGTTTCACCATCCCGCGCCGCACGCTGGCGGCACTGGATCACCGGAGGATGTCCGCGGATGGATTTCCAAGGCGCTGAGGCGGCCGATCTCTCGACTCCCCGTTTGCGACCGCTGCTGAGTTATCTTCGCCGCCCGACATTCCCCGCCACCCCACCCGGGCGCCTGAGGGTGTGGCACTGGCTCGGGTGGCTGTGCCTGTTGCTGCTCGCGGCCTCCCTCGCCAGCGCCTTCACCCACCTCCTCGCCCTCGCCTACCACTGGCCTGTGCCGGCAAGCAGCGCGAGGGCGCGCTTCCTGGCCCACCCCTCGTGGGCGGTGATCACGATACTGCTCGTCGCGCCGGCCCTGGAGGAGCTCGGGTTTCGCGCCTTCCTCTCGAGCGCCCCTCGATTCATCTTCCCCGGCCTCGCATTCTTTCTCGGCTACGCCTACCTCGTGGCTCAGACCGAACTCACCCCGGTATCCGGGACCCTCTCCTCGGCCACGGTGCTCACGCAGTACTTTCTCGGGTTCTGGGTCTTCGTGCCGGCCGGGGCCATCAGCCTGCTGCTGCATCGCTACGCGCGCCATGCGGTGACGGTGTTCTTCCAGCGTTGGGCGGGCTGGGTGTTCTGGACGTCGTGCGTGCTGTTCGGCGCCGCGCACGCCTCGCTCTACACCAATCACTTCGTATGGTGGGGACTCGTACTCGCCCTGCCGCAATTCCTGCTCGGCGTCGGACTCGCCTACCTGCGGGTGAGCTTCGGCCTGCGCTGGAGCATCGCCACGCACTATGCGATCGACCTCTCCGCGATTCTCGGCTCGTGGCTGTACATGTCCGCCCCGCCATCCGGTCCGCTGCACAGCGGCATACTCGCGGCGCTCACTGCGATCGGCTTCGTGGTCGTGGTGTACGGACTCGTGGCTCTCGCGCGAGTGGGTCGACTGCACTGGTGAACCTTCCCTCGGGAAACCTCTGAGGTCCCTGTATGAATCGCCCACTTCGCAGTCTTTCACGCTGGAGCATTCCCGCCCTGCTCCTCGCCTGGGTCTTTCTCGGAGTGCCTGCCCACGCGCAGGCGCCGACATATTCGGTCACGGAACTCGGGACGCTGGGTGGGGCCACGAGCACCGGATATGCCCTCAACGAGCGCGGCCAGGTGACGGGCGAATCAGTCACCGCGGAGGGCGTGGGCCGAGCGTTTCTCTTCACCCCCGGCAGGGGCATGATCGACCTCGGAACGCTGAAGGGCCTCACGAGCAAGGGCTATGCCGTCAACGCCAGCGGTCAGGTCACCGGCGCGGCGGTGACTTCAAACGGACGGGTTCGCGCGTTTCTCTTCACCCCCGGCAGAGGCATGGTCGATCTCGGGACGCTCGGCGGCACGACAAGCATCGGTTGCGCGATCAACGCGCGCGGGGAGGTCACGGGCGAATCGACGACCCGCGCCGGGGCGGCACACGCCTTTCTCCACAGCCCTGGCCGGCGCATGATCGACCTCGGAACGCTGGGCGGCACGACAAGCATCGGCT
>JAKAZP010000151.1 GCA_021815905.1 Pseudomonadota bacterium
CGTGCTCTTGCGGCCGCCGCGGCTCGTGCGCTGCTCGATGGCGACGGTGGGGGGGATGCCGTAGATGGCGTCGACGTCGGGACGTGCGGCCGGCTGCACGAACTGGCGCGCGTAGGCGTTCAGAGACTCGAGATAGCGACGCTGCCCCTCGTTGAAGAGGATGTCGAACGCGAGCGTCGACTTGCCCGAGCCCGAGACGCCCGTGATGACGGTGAAGCGGTCCCGCGGAATCTGCACGTCGATGCTCTTGAGGTTGTGCTCGCGCGCGTTGTGGATGACGATCGCGTGGCGCGGCCGGCCGCGTTCCCGCCCGTACCCGACCTGCGGCTCGCCGGCGGCGGCCGGAGCGGCCGCGGCGAGATCGGCCTCGGCGCCGAGCGCCCGCTCGTACGCCGCGAGCGCCTGGCCGGTGTGCGAGGCCGGGTGCGCGCGCACCTGTGCGGGCGTTCCCGCGCAGACGACCTCTCCGCCACGATCGCCGCCCTCGGGGCCGAGATCGATGATCCAGTCCGCGGCCCGGATCACATCGAGGTTGTGCTCGATGACGAGCAGCGAGTGTCCCGCGGCGAGCAGCTTGCGAAAGGCCGCCAGCAACTTCGCGACGTCCTCGAAGTGCAGGCCCGTCGTCGGCTCGTCGAAGAGAAAGAGCTTGCCCCTGTGCGTGGTGCTCGAGAGCACCGAGCCCGCCGCGGCGAGATGGCCGGCGAGCTTCAGTCGCTGCGCCTCACCGCCCGAGAGCGTCGGCACCGGTTGCCCGAGCCGCACGTACTCCAGGCCCACATCCGACAGCGGCGCGAGACGCGCGGCGATCTCGCGCGAGTCGCGGAAGAACGCGAGGGCCTCCGTCACGGTCATCTCGAGCACATCGGCGATGCTCGCGCGCCGGCCATCGGCCCCCTCGCGCCTGATCTCGAGCACCTCCTGCCGGTATCGCCGCCCGTCGCAGTCGGGACAGCGCAGGTAGACGTCGGAGAGAAACTGCATCTCCACGTGCTCGAAGCCGTTGCCGCTGCAGGTCGGGCAGCGGCCGTTGCCGGAGTTGAAGCTGAAAGTGCCGGGGGTGTACTTGCGCTCCTGCGCGGCCGGCTCCGCTGCGAACAGCGCCCGGATCGTGTCGAAGGCGCCGACGTAGCTCGCGGGATTCGAGCGCGTGGTGCGGCCGATCGCGCTCTGATCCACCATCACCACGTCGTCGATCAGCTCCGCGCCCTGCAGTCCCGCGAAGGCGCCCGGCGCTTCCGTCGGCTTGCCGTGATACTTCAGAAGCGCGGGGTAGAGCACATCCTCGATCAGCGTCGACTTGCCCGAGCCCGACACGCCGGTGACGCACGCCAGGCGCTTCAGCGGGATGCGGACGTCGATGTCCTTGAGGTTGTGCTGGCGAACTCCGCGCAGCTCGAGCCAGCGATTGGCGCGGGCTTCGGCGGTGATCTCGGCGGGCTTCGGCTGCGCTGGAATCACGGGCGCCGCGCTCGGGTCGCCGACCCGGCGGCGCCCGCTCAGGTACTCCCCGGTGAGCGAGCGCGCGCTGCGGCGGATCTCGGCCGGCGAGCCGGCGAACACGATCTCGCCCCCGCGCTCACCCGCCCCCGGGCCCATGTCGATGATGCGGTCGGCCTCGAGCATGATCTGCGGATCGTGCTCGACCACCAGCAGCGAGTTGCCCGCGTCTCGCAGCCGCTTCATGACCGCGATGACGCGCTGCATGTCGCGCGGGTGCAGGCCGATCGAAGGCTCATCGAGCACGAACAGGGTGTTGACGAGCGAGGTGCCGAGAGCGGTGGTCAGGTTGATGCGCTGCACTTCCCCGCCCGAGAGCGTGCGGGACTGCCGGTCGAGCGTGAGATAACCGAGCCCCACCTCGTCGAGATAGCCGAAGCGGGCGCGAATCTCGGCGAGCAGCAGATCCGTCGCCTCATCGAGCGGGCGGGGCAGCTCGAGGCGGCGGAAGAACTCCCGCGCGCGCTCGATCGGCAGCACCATGAGGTCGTGGATGCAAAGGCCGGGCAGGCTCTCGAGCGTCTGCTCGCTCCAGTCCACGCCCCGCGGCCGAAAGCGCGGCCGCTCTGCGAGCGCCGCCTGCGCGAGCGCGTGATCGCCGATGCGCCAGAGCAGACCCTGGGTCTTCAGGCGCGCCCCGCCGCAGGCCTCGCACGGCGTGTAGGCGCGGTAACGCGAGAGCAGCACGCGCACGTGCATCTTGTAGGCGCGAGTCTCGAGCCAGGCGAAGAAGCGCTTCGCTCCGTACCAGACGCCCTTGCTCCAGTCCCCCTCGCCCTCGATCACCCAGGCGCGCTGCTCGCGGGAGAGCTCGCGCCAGGGCGTGTCGAGCGGCACCCCGCGCTTCTTCGCGAACTTCTCGAGATCCTGCTGACATTCGGCGTACGATTGGCTCTGCCAGGGCTTGAGCGCGCCTGATCGCAGCGACTTGCTCTCATCGGGGATGACCAGGCCGAAGTCGATGCCGATGGTGCGGCCGAAGCCCCGGCAGCTCTCGCAGGCGCCCACCGGCGAGTTGAAGGAGAACAGGCTCGGGGTCGGCTCCCGGTAGCTCAAGTCGCATTCGGCGCAGTGCAGCGCGCTCGAGTAGCGCCAGATCGCGAGCGTCCGGGGCGGATCGCCGTCGTCGATCACCTGCAGATTGACGCGGCCCCCACCGACGCGCAGCGCGGTCTCGAGCGACTCGATGATGCGCCCGCGCTCGGTCCGGCCCGCCCGGAACCGGTCCTGCACCACCTCGAGCACGCGTCGCGGCGCGGTGGCGCCGGACTTGCCCCGCGCGCCGCGGCGGCGCCGGGCGGGCGGGGCCGCCTTCGCCTCGGCGGGCTTCGCCTCGGGCCGCTCGATGAAGCGCGTGTAGCCCTGCTTCTCGAGCAGGCTCCGGATCTCCTCTTCCGTGAAACTCTCGGGGACGGGAACGGGGAAGGTGAGCAGGAGGCGCGGGTCGCCCGCGGCGCTCGCGCGCTCGGCGAGCTGCGCATGGATGCTGTCGGCGGTGTCGCGCCGCACCGGGCGGCCGCAGCGCTGGCAGTAAAGCGCCGCGGTGCGGGCGAACAGCAGTTTCAGATGATCGTTGAGCTCGGTCATCGTGCCGACCGTCGAGCGCGAAGTGCGCACGGGGTTGGTCTGATCGATGGCGATCGCCGGCGGGATCCCCGCGATCGCATCGACCTGCGGCTTGTCCATGCGATCGAGAAACTGCCGCGCGTAGGGGGAGAAGGTCTCGACGTAGCGTCGCTGCCCTTCCGCATAGAGCGTGTCGAACACGAGCGAGGATTTGCCCGAGCCCGAAACGCCGGTCACGACCACGAGCTCGCCGAGCGGAATCTCGAGATCGAGATTCTTCAGGTTGTTCTGCCGTGCGCCGCGGACGCGAATGCTCTCGAGGGCCTGAGGCGGACGGGCCTCGGTCGCGGCCCGGGGCGCTCGCGAGGGCTGAGCGCTGCGAGATGCGCGGGAGTCGTTCATCGGCGGATATGTGGGGCGGATCAGGGCGATTGCGAGCGGGAAGGGCTCGCGATGAGATCGATTTTAAACGGAAAACGGCGCGCCGGCACCGCAGCCGCGGGAGCGCCGGGAAATCCAGTATCCGCACCAAGCGAGCGCTGTATGCCTTCGGGCGCCGAGTCGCCATGGCGTACAATGCGGCCATCGAGGTTCGGCCCCGAGGAGGCGCCATGCCGCCAAAGCCCCTGAGCAACGTGCTGGAGATGATCGGACACACGCCGCTCATGGCCGTCACCCGGCTCGATACCGGACCGTGTCAGCTTTTTCTCAAGCTCGAGAATCAGAACCCGGGGGGCTCGATCAAGGATCGCGTCGGGCTTTACCTGATCGAGGCCGCCGAGCGCTCCGGGCGGCTCCCCCGTGGCGGCACGCTGATCGAGGCGACGGCGGGCAACACCGGTCTCGGGCTCGCGCTCGTCGCCGCGCAAAAAGGCTTCAGGCTTCGGCTCGTCATCCCGGACAAGATGAGCCAGGAGAAGATCTTTCACCTCAGGGCGATGGGCGCCGAGGTGCAGCTCACGCGCTCGGACGTGACCAAGGGCCACCCCGAGTACTACCGTGATGTCGCCGAGCGACTCGCCCGCGAGACGCCCGACTCGTTCTTCGTCGATCAGTTCGGCAATCCCGCCAATCCGCTCGCGCACGAGGAGACGACCGCGCCCGAGATCTGGGAGCAGACCGGCCACCAGCTCGATGCGGTGGTCTGCGGAGTCGGCACGGGAGGCACGCTGACCGGCATCTCGCGCTACTTCGAGCGCGTCGCTCCGAATGTCGAGATGGTGTTGGCCGATCCGGCGGGCTCGGTGCTCGCGGAGTACGTGAGGACCGGCAAGATCGCGCAGCAGCATGGCAGCTGGCTGGTCGAGGGCATCGGCGGGGACTACGTGCCGCCGGTGGCGGATTTCGCGCGGGTGAGGTCGACCTACACGATCTGCGACGCGGAATCGTTCAAGGCCTGCCGCGAGCTGCTCGCGAAGGAGGGGATCCTCGCCGGCACCTCGAGCGGAACACTGCTGGCCGCGGCCCTGCGCTATTGCCGCGAGCAGACGCGCCCGAAGCGCGTGGTGACCCTGGTCTGCGACAGCGGCAACAAGTATCTCTCCAAGGTCTACAACGAGTACTGGATGCTCGATCAGGGGTTCCTCGAGCGCGAGCGCTTCGGGGATCTGCGCGATCTGATCGCGCGGCGCCACTTCGAGCGCGCCGCGGTGACCGTGGATGCCGGTGAACAGGTGCTGGCGGCGTACCGCAGGATGAAGCTGTACGACGTGTCGCAGCTGCCCGTCATGCGCGACGGCCGCATCATCGGCATCGTGGACGAGGAGGACATCCTGCTCGAGGTGTTCGAGAATCCGAAGCACTTCAACGAGCCGGTGACGGCGGCGATGGAGAGTCATCTGGTCACCGTGCCCGCCGACGCGCCGCTCTCTCAGCTCATGGAGATCTTCAAGCGCGGCATGGTGGCGATCGTCATGAAGGACAAGGAGTTCCAGGGGCTGGTGACGCGCATCGATCTGCTCAACTGGCTGCGCCGACGTCTATAGCGCGAGGTCCGAATGACCGACGAAAGATCCGGGCGGGGTGACCGAAGCGGCGCGCGGGTCGGGCGAGGATTCGCCACCCGCGTCATTCACGGGGGCCAGCGGCCCGATCCCCTCACCGGGGCGGTGATGCCGCCGATCTATGCGACCTCCACCTACGTGCAGTCGAGCCCCGGCGTGCACCAGGGGTACGAGTACTCCCGCACCCGCAATCCCACCCGCGACGCGCTGCAGGCGGCGCTCGCCGACCTCGAGGGCGGGGGCGCGGCGTTCGCGTTCGCCTCCGGAATGGCGGCGACCTCCACCGTGCTCGAGCTGCTCGATGCCGGCTCGCACATCATCGCCATGCACGATCTCTACGGCGGCACCTACAGGCTGCTCGAGAACGTGCGCCGGCGCTCGGCCGGTCACGCGGTCTCGTTCGTCGACCTGACACGGCCCGGCGCCCTCGAGCAGGCGATCCGCCCCGAGACGCGGCTGCTGTGGGTCGAGACCCCGACCAATCCGCTGCTGAAGCTGGTCGATCTCGAGGCCGTCGCGGCGATCGCGCGGGCGAGAGGCCTGATCAGCGTGTGCGACAACACCTTCGCGACGCCCTTCCTGCAGCGCCCGCTCGAGCACGGCTTCGACGTGGTGGTGCACTCGACCACCAAGTATCTCAACGGGCATTCGGATTCCGTGGGCGGCGCGGCCGTCGTGCGCGCGGACAGCCCGATCGCCGAGCGCCTCGGGTACCTGCAGAACGCCGTCGGCGCGGTGCCGGGTCCGTTCGATTCCTACCTCACGCTGCGCGGCATCAAGACCCTCGCGCTCAGGATGGAGCGTCACTGCGCGAACGCGCTCGCCGTCGCCCGATTCCTCGAGAGCCACCCGAGGGTCGAGCGCGTGCACTACCCGGGGCTGCCGAGCCACCCGCAGCACGAGCTCGCGCGGCGGCAGATGCGCGCCGGGTTCGGCGGCATCGTCACCGCGGTGCTGCGCGGGAGCCTCGAGGACACCCGACGCATGCTCGAGCGGTGCCATCTGTTCGCCCTCGCCGAGAGCCTGGGCGGGGTCGAGAGCCTGATCGAGCATCCCGCGCTCATGACTCACGCCTCGCTCCCCGCCGCGGTGCGCGCCTCGCTCGGCATCGGCGATGGCCTCATCCGGCTCTCGGTCGGCGTCGAGGACGCGCGGGATCTCATCGGGGAGCTGACGGAGGCTCTCGGCTGAGGGGCGAAGCCCGCGCGCTACGCGCTCAAGTGCCGATGGGCTTCCCGCGCCGCGCGCTCGCCGCTGCGCAGCGCGCCGGTGACCGTCGTGGCGTCCCCCGTCGTATCGGTCGCTTCGCCGGCGAAGAACAGCGTGCCCTCGAGCGGTGCCGCCAGCATCTCGCGCGCGCGCTCACCGCCCACGGCGACATAACTGTAGGCCCCGCGCGCGAGGGGATCGCGATCCCAGTTGTGCAGGTACGCGGCCTGCGGCTCGCAGCTCCCGCCGGCGCCGAACAGCGAG
>JAKAZP010000152.1 GCA_021815905.1 Pseudomonadota bacterium
AGCCACCACCGTGGATCCAGACCAGGACCGGCTCGCGCGCGCTCCTCGCGCGAGGCATCCAGACATTGAGATACAGACAGTTCTCACTGACCGGCGTATCGAGGGCGACATACTCGTGCGTCCAGGGTCCGAACCCGTCCCTCGGCACCCGGGGCTGCCAGCAGCTCGCCCCGAAATGTGTCGCGGTCCGGGTGCCGCTCCAATGGGGCGCCGGTCCCGGCGCGCGCCAGCGATTCCTTCCAACCGGCGGTGCGGCATAGGGAATCCCGAGGAATGCGTCGATCGGGCCTTCCTGCAATCCCTCGAGCCGCCCTTGAGCCACGTGGGCCGTGGGCACCGCCGCGGCTGCGGCGGCGCACCACGTCAGGGCGATCGCCGATGCCATCGCTCGCGCCAGCACCTTCATGTTGGATTCACTCCGTCTCAAGCATCACCTCGTGCGCCCCGGCCCCAAGGGGTCCCACGTAGCCATATCCCGGCGAGGCGTGACCGTGGACCTGCGTCGAGGCAGGGAATCGTCGCCCGTCGACTTCGATCGCGGCCCTCGCCCGCTCCCCAGGCAGGCCGACATAGCCCTGCGTCCCGCGCGGCGCCCTGATCCGGACCGTGAGACGGCGGGCGTCTCGCGACCAATTCACCCCCAGCGGTCCCCGCGGCGTCGGAATGGCGCCGCGTGCCCAGCGAAGGTTCCCGAGTTGAGGCTCCACGAGCCAGATGGCGAAGCCGGGCTCGAGAGGCCTCCCGCCGAGCACATATGCCGACAGCGCCGCCGTCGGGCCGCTCGACCACGGGTGCGCGAGGCTGGTGCCCGGGCCGAGCCCCGGGGTTCCATCCAGGCTCACGTATTCCCAGGTGGCGCCGCTGAAGTATTCACCGCCGCGGCGCATGGGTTGCCATGCCCGACGAATCAGATCGAGCGCCGTCCCCGTGTCGCCGCGAGCGAGTCGCGCCGTGACCTCGTAGCCGGACGTGTACGGACTGATGATCTGGCCGTCGGTCCCCGTGCTGCGAAGCGGTCCGCCGCCGCGGTGCAGCGCCTGCGCGAGGCGCGCGAGCAGACCCGGTACGTCCCTCTCCGCGGCCACCCGGTAGAGAACCGCATACGCGTTCGCCTGCTGATCGATCGTGTCCGGGTCCCGCGTGGTTGCGCCGTAAAGTCCGGACCGGCTGTTGTACAAGCGCCGATTGATCGCAGTGCGCAGTCGATCCGCGATTTGCCTCAGATCCCGCCCCCGCTCGCGTTCGCCGAGCGCTTCCGCCATTTCTGCCGCCTGTCCGAGGGCACCGTGATAGTGCGCGTTGGTCAGTGTGTCAGCCACGCGGCCATCCGGTCCGCCGGGTACGAACAGTCCCGTCGCCGGATCGGTATGGTTGCCGAGATATCGCAGGACACCCATGACCGCTTTCCACTGCGTTCTCAGGAACGGCCGGTCCCCGGTATGCATCCAATAAGCGTGCAGCGTCGTGATGTGCTGCAGGGTGTAGTCCGTCAGGCCGGGCGTGAAGGCGTTGCCCGGCGTTCTCCCGGGATTGGCCTGCGGTGGGATCGCAGTCGGTATGGCGCCGTCTGCGCTCTGATAGTGTGAGAAAAGACCTATGCTGTCGGTCAGGTAGCGCAGATCGAAGCTCGTATGGAGCAGCGTGCCCGTCGCGACGCCGAGATCGCCCGTGAAGAGCAGCCGGTCGCGAGCAGCGCCGTCCACGATGGTCGAGCGCGTGCCGCGTCCCGCGGCGAACTCGTCGAGGATCGACGGATCCGTGAGCGAAGTGCGCAGCAGCGTGGCGCCGTCCGGCGCCCGCACTTCGAGATTGCGGAAGGTCGCGATGGCGCCGCTCGCGTTCGCGAGCGCCACCCAACCCGCGGAAGTGTTGCCCCAGAAGCCGCCCTCGCGGGGTACGGGGAACTCGCCCACCCGCTGATGATCGACGGATACCCCGATCGTAGAGCCGCGGACGACCGTCTCGACGGTGTGCCATTCGCCCGCGCGCAGCGGTCGCGGCAAGGGCACGGTCGCGATCAGCTGTTGGGTGAACTGGACGTAGACCCGAAGCGTGTTCGGGACGCTCTTCGGCAGACGATCGCCGGCCGCGCAGAGCACGAAGCGGATGCCATCGGGAGGCTGCGCCCGCACCAGCCACGAGGCCTCGTGGGCGTCGATGCGGACTTCGAAACGCGCCGTGTAGTCCGTCCATTCGAGACCGCGCTGATAACCCGTGTAGGTGTCACCGTACACCGTGGCGCCGTGCCGGCCGATGTCCCACAAAGGCGGCAGCGCACCCGCCGGCAGCGACGCGGCATCGAGCGCGTAGGCGCCGAGCGCCCAGATCTCGGTGAGCGCGGCATCACTGCACTCGAATCGCCCCTGGCGCGGGTGGTGCGTCGGCAGCCGAAAGGTCGGCGTGAAGCCGACGCCCTTGAGCGAAACCGAGCCCGAGCCGCTCACCCGCAGCGCCTGAAAGCGCTGACCGCCCTGGATGAGCCGGTTGACCACCGTTCCGCGGCGCAAACCGATGCGCTCGATGCGCGAAAGATCCGCGGCGCCTGCGAACCCGACGAAGGAGATCTCCTTGGGCGCCGCCTCGGACGCGCCCGGCTTGCCGGGCGCCGGGCCGTCCCCGTCCGGCAGCAGCCAGGGCAGCGCCTGCGCGTAGATCGAAGTCAGCTCCGGCCGCCCGGAAAAGGACTCGATCGCGAACACGGGCAAGCCTCCCACGATGTGGCCGTAATCCAGCACCACCGTCGATGGAGCGCCCGAGGAGGCGGTCAGCGTGCACAGCCCCCCCTTCACCAGGGCCTCCGCATTCCGTACCGCCCCGTGAATCGATGCGACGGCCCGGGGTCCGATCACCCTCCGGGGCTCTGCGGGCAGGCCGCCGGATGAGCGCCCGGCCGGCTCGCGCGCGGCGGCGGGCAGTGCGATTGCGATCCCGCCCGCGGCGAGACCCTGCACTACCCGGCGCCGCGACGTGCCCATCGAACCCCTCGCTCGGGATACCGATTCCGCCCTGCCACCGCCCTCCACGAAACCGGCGTCATGCGCCGCTCAGAAATAGCCCGCGAGGCGCAAGCCGAAGGTTCGCGGCGGGGCGAACTCGTAGTTGTTGCCCCCGCGGTCGGATTGCGGGCGGCATTGGCGAGCACCACTGTGTTGGCGAAATTGCGCAGGCCGTGCCCCTCTCCCACGCATCACCATCCGAGCCTGTCGCATCCGAATCCTGATCTATTCATGCGGCATCGATGTAAACGATATCATCCAGGTTTACAGCCGGTCAACTCCCGGTCTGAAGGCCTTGCCGGGAGTCCCTCGGTCATCTGCTACAATCCGTTGCAGGGAGAGGGACGGATCGCATCATGGCAACCATTCACGATGTCGCAGCGAGCGCCAAGGTCTCGACCGCCACGGTCTCGCGCGTCCTCAGCAACCCCGACATCGTCGCCGATGCGACCCGCCTCAAGGTGCTGAAGGCCGTCGAGCAGCTCGGCTACATGCCGAACGCGGCGGCCAAGACGCTGCGCACCGCGGCGACGCGCAAGCTGCTCGTGACCGTTCCGGACATCGCCAACCCGTTCTTCTCGCTCATCATCCAGGGCATCGAGGAATCCGCCCAGCGCGAGGGCTATTCGGTGTTGCTGGGCGATACCCACCACGACCCGGCCATGGAGGATCGGTACGGTCTCATGCTCCAGCGCCGCGAAGCGGACGGACTCATTTTTCTCGGCCATCGGTTGCCGGATACGGTCAAGGCATGGATCCGGGAGCGCAAGACGCTCGCGCCGGTGGTCAACGGCTGCGAATACAGCCCGAGCCTCGGGGTGCCGAGCGCGCACATCGACAACGCCCGCGCCTCCGCCGAGATGATGGATCACCTCTATGGGCTCGGCCACCGGCGCATCGGCATCATCCCCGGGCCGCTGGCCAGTCCCTTGAGCCGCGACCGGCTGCGAGGCGCGATGCTGCGGGCCCGGACCGAGCACGCCGCGAAGCGGGTCACCGCCGTGAGCGGTGATTTCTCCATCGAATCCGGCGTCGCCGGGGCGGCGAAACTCCTCGCGCAGCCGAAGCCCCCCACCGCCATCTTCTGTTTCAACGACGAGATGGCGATCGGAGTGCTCGATTACCTGGGCCGGCAAGGCAGGCGGGTGCCGGAGAGCCTCTCGGTGGCCGGATTCGACGACATCCGGTTCGCGCGCTACAGCCGGCCCGCTCTCACCACCATCGGCCAACCGATGCTCGACATCGGACGCGAGACCGTGCGCCTCCTGCTCGGCGTGCTTCACGGCACCGTCGGCAAACCCGTCTCGATCACCCTGCCTCACAAGCTCGAGATCCGCGCGAGCACCGGACCGGTGCCGCGCGCCGCGGCACGCCCGTAGCGGGCTAACCGAGCTCAACGAGCGCGACGCTGCTCGGCGGCAGTACGAGGTCGAGGCGCCCGCCTTCGATGCGGACCTCGCGCGGGGGCTGCAGCGCGCCCGCGTGGCGCAGCTCGCCGATCTGATTGACGCTCGGATACGGGGGCGAGCCCATGGCGGCGTAGGCGCGCTCCACGGGATCCTCCGCCGGATCGACCACCCGCACGCGTGCGGATGTCGCGCTGACTCCGGCCACCTCGAGGCGAAGCGTGAGCGGCGGTCCCCGAGTTCCATGCCGTGCGCCGGGCATTGCCGCCGGATTGCCCGCACCCCGATCCATTGCACTTCCGGGAGCGAGATGCCAGGCCAGGATCGCGAGGCCGCCGCCGGCATGCCGGGTGGCCAGCACGGGCCCCGCTCCCGTCTCGATGCGCTGCGCTCCGAGCCGGCGCAGGAGCTCGAACGTGCGGAAGGTCGGGCGCGGAATCCCGCGGGTGCCGATCAGGCCGTAGGTATCGTTCATGAACGTGCGGTTTGGACCGCGCTCCTCGACGACGTTGCAGAACGTCCAATACGACATCGTGTCCGCGAGCCCCGCGCAGTCGCGCACCATCTGCGCGATGAAGGCGGGATTGCGCGAGCTCCACTCCGAGACGACGAGCGGCACGTGCGGGAAGGCGGAGGCCCGAATCTGCTCGTTCGCCTGCCGCAGCGCGCGGGGCATGACCTCCTCGGGGGGAAGCCCGAGATCGCGGCCGAATACGTTCTGCTGCGGGTCATCCGGGTAGATGTGGCTCGAGACGAAGTCCACCGGCGCGCCGTGGCGGGCGCAGTCGGCAAGAAAGTCCGGAATCCACATCATCTGCGCGGTGGCCGGCCCCCCGACCTGCAGCCGCGGGCTGACGCCCTTGATGGCCGCGGCCGTCACCCGATAGAGCTCGAAGTATTGCGCCTGGGTACCCGCCCAGAAGTTGAGGTTCGGCTCGTTCCAGCACTCGAACCGCCACTGCGAGACCTCCTCCAGACCATAGCGGGCGACCAGGTGATGTGCGAGGGCGGAAATCAGGGATTGCCAGTCGCTCATCCGCTTCGGCGGCGCAGTGATGCCGCGGTACCAGAACACCGTGTTGTCGGAGCTCGCGAGCGCCGAGGGCATGAAGCTGAGCTCGACGAAGGGCCGCACCCCGATCTCGAGCATGCGGTCGTAGATCTCGTCCACGAAGATGAAGTGGGTGAGCGGGCCGCCGGCCCCCACCCCGGTGCAGACGGCGAGGTCATCGTCCAGCACCCCGTGAAAGCGCACCGCGCGGATCCCGGCCTGCCGGTGCGCGAGCTCGAGATCCTGCTGCCATTGCCGCCGGAGTGCGAGACTCGCGTGACCTGATCCGGCGCACGCCGCCCAGAAATGAGGGAACGCGCCCTGGCTCCGATCCGGACGGACGAGGATCTCGGGCACGGAGTGATCCGCGGCCGAGGCCCCGCGAGCCAGCGGCAGCGAGCCGAGCGCGGCGACCGAAGAGACGAATTGACGACGATCCATGAAACGCTCCTAGCGTCCTTCGGCGGTCGTGTCGGCGGACTTCACCCGCTCGAACACCAGACGTCGCGAGAGGTGCATGATCGGGGAATCCGATGTCTCGAGGATGGTGAGCGTCTGCCCGTCGGGCGAGAACACGTAGGTGTTCAAGGTGGAGATCCGCAGGCCGAACAGGCTGGAAAGTCCGTCCACGATCAGCGTGCAATTCTGCCAGCGGGCGATGACCGAGGTCGGCACACCGTACAGAACCGATTTCGTACGGGTGGGCTGCGGCCGGCCATCGGGTCTGAACGAATAACTCCAGGTCTCATGGAGATGTCGCCCGCTGAACGACCAGCGCTCCTCGATCCGGGTGCCCTCTTCGCGCAGGCGCAGCCCGACGTTGCGGACCGTGTAGTAGGGGCTGAAGCTGAGCGAAGGTCCCATCTGACTTTCGCGCAGGCTGAGCCGCCAGCTCCCCTCGAGAGGGTGACAGCTCTGCGCCGCGGCCACTGAGCTCGTGGCGGTCGCGAGCGCCAGCACGAGGAGACTGCCTGCCGTTCGCCTTATCGCCCGGAATTGTCGCATTCGCCCGAATCCTCGCGCCAGCCGCGCTGCTTGAGGCGGCCACGGACGCATCGGGCGGCGATCGCCCC
>JAKAZP010000153.1 GCA_021815905.1 Pseudomonadota bacterium
AAAATTTTAAAATAAATATATTAAAAACAGTAACTTAAGAGCTATTCATTATAATTGACATGAGTCACCGGACTGCGCGCGCCGACGAGGGGCGGGCCGCCCGGCGATGGTAGACTCCGTCGCCACATGAATGGCAAGCGCGAGGCCGATTCGAGCAAGCCGCACGGCGGAGCGCGAGTGCACCTGCCGCTGAAGATCACCACCATTTCCTGGTGGGACCTCGCGCACACCCTCGGGCCGATCCTCATCGTGAGTGCGGCCGCCATCTGGCTGGCGCTGCACTTCGTGAGTCCCGCTCCGCCGCGATCGCTCACCATGAGCGGGGGGCCTTCCGGCAGCACCTTCGAGACCGTGGCCGAGCGCTACCGCGCCATCCTCGCGCGCAACGGCATCAAGCTCAGGATTCTCCCCTCGGCGGGCTCGCAGCAGAACCTCGAGCGGCTCGCGACTCCCGGATCACATGTCGACATCGCCCTCGTGCAGGCGGGGCTCACCGATGCGACACCGCACGGCGACACCGCCGATCTGGTGTCCCTCGGCAGCATGTTCTTCCAGCCGCTCGCCGTGTTCTATCGCAGCCGGCGCCCGCTCGTGCGGCTGTCGCAGCTGCGCGGTGAGCGGGTTGCCATCGGCAGTCCCGGAAGCGGCACCCGGTTGCTGTCGCTTGCGCTGCTTGCCGCCAACGGCATCGTGCCGGGCGGCAAGACCCTGCTCGTGCCGCTCGAAGGGGAGGCGGCGCGCGAGGCGCTGATGTGGAACCGCGTGGATGCGATTTTTCTCACTGGTGATTCGTCACCGCCGAAGGTGATCCGCTCCATGCTGCACGCTCCCGGCATCCGGCTGTTCGACTTCGACCAGGCGGCCGCCTACGTGCGGCGTTTCCCGTTCCTGCACGAGCTCACCCTCCCGGCGGGCGCCTTCGATCTCGGCGAGAACCTGCCGCCGCGCCCGATTCACATGCTTGCCCCGGCGGTCGAGCTCATCGCGCACTCGAGCCTGAATCCGGCGCTTTGCGACCTGCTGATCGAGGCGGCGCAGGAGGTGCACGGACGGCCCAACCTGCTGCAGAGCGCCCACGAGTTTCCCAATCCGACGAGCGACACTTTCCCGATGGACCCGGAGGCCTTGCGCTATTACAGGTCAGGCGACAGGAGCTTCACCTATCGCTACCTGCCGTTCTGGCTCGCGAGCCTCGTCGATCGCATCGCGGTGCTGCTGCTGCCGATCATCGTCGTTCTGATCCCGGGGCTGCGCTATCTGCCGCAGCTTTACCGCTGGCGCGTCGATGCCCGCATTCATCGCCGCTATGGCGAGCTCATGGCGCTCGAGCGGCAGTCGCTCGCGCCGCTGCCGCCCGAGGCGCGCGCGCATCTGCTCGAGCGCCTCGAGGAGATCGAGCGGGGCGTGATCCTGAAGAAGATACCCGGCTCGCACGCCGAGCAGCTCTATCAGCTGCGCGAGCACATCGGGTTCGTGCGGCGCAATCTCGCCCGGCATCCGGCGACCGAAGGCGAGTTGGACGAGCGGCCCGGCTGAGACGCGCGCCAGGGCTTTTCACTGCGCGCGGGCGGCGATCAGCACCGCGTTGGTGCCGCCGAAGGCGAACGAGCTCGACATGACCGTGCGTGTCGAGTCGCTCCGGCGCGCCGCATTCGCCACGTAATCGAGATCGCAGTCGCTCGCGGGCTCCCTGAGATGCATGGTCGGCAGCAGCACGCCCTCCTCGAGGGCGAGCAGGGCGAGGGCGAGCTCGAGCGCGCCGCTCGCGCCGAGCAGATGCCCGTGCATCGCCTTCGTGGCGCTCACCGGGATGCGTCGGGCGCGCGCGCCGAACACGTCCTTGATGGCCGCGGTCTCCACCGAGTCGTTGGCCTGCGTTCCGGTCCCGTGCGCGTTGATGCTGTCGATCGATTCGGGCGGGAGATCCGCCGAGCGCAGCGCGGCGCGCATGGCCGCGGCCTGTCCCGCCACGGTCGGTCGCGTGACATGGCTCGCGTCCGTCGAGAGGCCGTAGCCGATGAGCTCCCCGAAGATCCGCGCACCGCGCCCGAGAGCCCGGCTCCAGTCCTCGAGCACGAAGATGGCCGACCCCTCCCCGAGCACCAGTCCGGTGCGGTTGGCCGAGAACGGCTTGCAGGAGGCGGAGGGGTCCGCCGGATCCTCGCTCGCCAGCGTGCGCAGCGCCTCCCACGCCTTCATGGCGCCGAAGGAAAGGGGCGCCTCCGAGCCCCCGCTGATCGCCGCATCGAGCTCTCCGCTTCTCACTCTCCTCCACGCCTCCCCGATCGCGACCGCGGAGGAGGAGCAGGCGGTCGAGTAAGTCAGGTTGGGGCCGCCGACGTCGTGCTCGATTCCGATCCAGGCCGCGGGCGCGTTGGTCATGCCCGTCAGGATGGCGAAGGGCTTCAGGCGCTCGGACTGTTCTCCGTAGAGCGCGAGATATCCCTCGTCGGTCGTGAGGGCGCCCCCCATGCCCGTGCCGATGAAGATCCCGGCGCGCTCGCGGTCCTGCGACGCCAGGTCGAGTCCGGCGGCCGCGATCGCGTGCCGCGCGGCGATCACCGCGAGCTGGCTCACCCGGTCCAGCATCCGAAGGCGCGGCGGGGTGAAGTGCTCCTCGGCGTTGAAGCGTACGCAGGCCGCGAGCGGCGCGGCGAGCCGGTGCGACCAGGGCGTCGCGAGACGGCCGATGGCGGAGCGTCCCGCGGTGGCGTTGCCGAGCGCCTCCGGACCGCTGTTCCCCAGGGGCGAGAGAAGACCGATGCCGGTGACGGCAACCCGCCTCATGAGCTGCGATCCGTGGAGGCGCTGGATGCCGCGACGGCGCCGCCGGCCGGTTCGCGCTTCGGGCCGCGCGCCTGCGCCGCGACCAGCCCGTCGATGTATCCGGCCGCCTCGCCCAGGGTGCCGAAGGAGACGCCCTCGGACGGCAGATGCACGCCGAATTCCTCCTCGATGAAGAACAGCATCTCGACCATGCCGAGCGAGTCGATGCCGAGAGACCCGAGCGGTTGATCGGGCGAGAGCCGCGCGGGGTCGATCTTGTAGCGCTGGACGAGGAGTTTTTTGAGTCGCTCGATGGTCGTCATGAGTGGGGTCCTGAGAGGGCGCGGGGAAGGGCACCGACGGAGGCAGGGCTCACGGGGCCGCCGCGCGCCGCGGGCCAGGGCGCCGCGCAAGCCTCGGGGCTCACCGCGGAGCGAGTCTTGCCGCTCAGACTCGCTCCGAGCGTGAGAAGCGCCGGCGCCCGGCGCAACAGCGCAACGAGCGGACTCGACAGGCCCGGGCGCATGGCCGCGTGCGCGAAGCCCGCGGCGAGGTGCAGCCGGGCGCCGAAGTGTGCGCGCCAGCGGGCGCGATATCGTGCCTGCAGAGCGCGTTGCCGGTCCTCGGCGCCGGGGCCCGTGCGCAGCGCATCGCCTGACTCGACGAGCAGCCGGCACAGCAGCCAGGCCGATTGCAGCGCCATGCTGATGCCCTCGCCGATGATCGGGTGCGCCTCCCCCGCGGCGTTGCCGATGAGGAAAGCGTGCGTGGGCGCGCGCCTCAGGCGGACCGCGGGCCGCACCGGACCGGCGGCGAGCCAGGGACCGAGCCGGACCGCAGCGCGCAGCGCGTCCGCCACGCCCTGACACTCGAGTCGAAGATAACGCTCGACCGCCTCTCCCGCACTCGCCCCGCGCGATTGCATCCGGCAGCGCGCGAGCGTCTCCCGGCGGATGCAACAGGCGAGGGTGGTGCGATCACCCGAGTCGACCATGCCGCCGTAGCCGCCGGGGAAGGACAGCACCGGCAGCACGCCCCGGGGCACGTGCGCGTTGCCGAAGCTCGCCTTGAAGGCCAACAGCTCGCCGGCCCGGCGCGCGGGCCGCCGGCCCTCGAGGCCGAGCGGGGGCGTCTCCCACGAGCCGTACGCGCCGATGAGCAGCGGCGCGCTGAGCGTGAGTGGCGTGTCCCGGCCCCCCACCTCGACTTCGCACGAGAGCTTCCCGGGTCGTCCGTGGATCGCATGCGCGCGGCAGGGTTGGAGCACGCGGACTCCCGCGGCGCGAGCGCAGTCGAGCAGCAGCGAGTCGAGATGCTCGCGCCCCATGGCCCGTCCCCAGGGCTCCCCGGCGCCGGGACGGGAGGGGAGCGGGGCGGCGATGCGGTCCGGCCCGCGCCAGATCGCGACGCTTCGAAGCTCCGGTCCCGCGAAGCCGCGCCACGCTCCGGCATCGAGCGCGTCGAGCAGCGGCAGGTTGCTCGCCGCGACGCACTCGCCGCAGACTTTGCGCCGCGGAAACCGCTTCGCCTCGAGCAGGGCCACGCTCCAGCCCGCACGCGCCAGCAGCGCGGCGGCGGTCGCGCCCGCCGGTCCGCCGCCGATCACGATCGCCTCGAACTCGCGCTCCATCACGGCCCCCGCAGGCGGGTGGCGCGAAACAGGTGGCTGAAAAGCCCCGCGCGGTGCTCCTCGCACCGCCAGGATTCTCCGACCGGCCAGAGCACGGAAAGCTCGCGCTCGCGGAATCCGGCACGCACGCTCAGCACGCCGTCGTGACGCGTGACGTCGTTCACCACGAGCGCGCCGAGCAGGTGAGCCCCCGCGAGCGCCGTCGCGCCACGCCGCGGCTCGAGCGCGACGAACGCATCGCAGCGCATCGCCACCGCCGCCAGCAACTCTCCCAGGCGCCCGTCGTCGAAGTGATGCAGAAACAGGTTCGCGAGAACGACATTCCATCGCGGCGGCACATGAGCGGGGAGCGGGGCTCGCGCCCACTCGAGTGCGTCCACGGTCAGACAGCGCACCGGCCAGCCCAGGCGGGCAAAAGCGCTATCCGTGGCCGGCGAGAGCAGCCGCTGACGGTCGAGCAGGGTGAGCTGCACCCCAGGCCAGGACGCGGCGAGCCGCGACGCCACGGCCAGCGTCAGCGCACCGTCCCCGGCCCCGAGCTCGAGCAGGCGGGGAGGGCCGCGCGACGGTGCCACGCGCGTCAGCGCGCGATGGAGCGCGCGTGCAAGGATGCCGGGTGCTCCCATGAAGCGATTGACGCGCGCGAGATCGCGCCGCGAGCGCACGGCGCGCGGATCGTTCGGCTCGAGCTCATCGAGGATCTCTCGCGGCAGGCTCTGGGGTCGGGTCGGCATGGGTGGCTCCGCGGGGCCTTCAGTCGACCTCGAGCAGTGCGGCGTGACAGCTGAAGCCGGCTCCGAAGGAGCCGAGCCACCACCAGCCCCCCGGTGCCGCGTCGGCGAGCGCCGCGCGCAGCACGAAGTAGACGAACGCGCTCGAAAGATTGCCGTACTCGCGCAGCACCGCGGCGCTGTAGCGCAACGCGCCGGGGTCGAGCCGGAGCCGCTCCTCGAGCGCGCGCAGCACGTCGCGACCGCCGGCATGCATGATCCAGGCGCTGATGTCGCCGCGCTCGAGTCCCGTCCGGGCGAGCAGCGCGGCGAGCACTCGCTCGGCGTGCTCGGCCGCGAGCGCCGGGACGGCCCGAGTCAGGACGTTGCGCAGCATTCCTCCCCGGTGCTCGAATCTGAGCGCCTCGCGAGCGCGCGGCTCGAGCAGCGACTCGCAGCCGCGCCAGGCGATGCGGCGGCGGCGCTCGTCCGGGGGCTGCGCCGACAGCACCGCGGCGCCCGCGCCGTCGCCGAACAGGCAGGCGCTCACCATCACGCCGATGTCATCATCGAGATACATCGCCGCGCTCGAGACCTCGACGCAGATCGAGAGCACATGACGGCACGCGCCCGAGCCGAGCAGCGCCTGGGCGAGGCGCATGTTGGGCAGCGCCGCGGCGCAGCCCTGGCCGACGAGATCGAACGCGGGCGTGTCGGGGGCGAGCCCGAGCCGCTCGATCAGGTAGCTGGTCAGGCCCGGGCAGAGGTACCCGGTGCAGGTGCTGACGACGACGGCATCGATCTCGCGCGCCGTGAGCGCCGCGTCATCGAGCGCGCCCGCCCCGGCGCGGGCGGCGAGGCTCGGCGCATGCGCGAGAAAGCGCCCGTGGAGCGTGTCGGGGTCGATCCGGAACACCTCGGACAGGGACTCGAGCGCGAGCCATCGCGCCTCCATGCCGTTGTCCCCCAACAGTACCGCCCGCGCCACCGCCCGGGTGCGCACATCGAGCCGCTCGAACCATTCGGACCGCCGGAAGGCCTCCCAGCATTCGAGCTTGGTATAGCGGGTGGCGGGGGTCGCGGTGGCGAGGCCGGTGAAGTACATGCTTGCAGTATCCCCTTTGCGGTGGCCCGACGACCCGGCAATTAGCGTGCGCCGCCTGCCGCCGCGCCGGCAAGCCAGAGCGCAACCGTGCGCAGAGGGCGCATGGGCGCACCGCCTGGCCCCTGATGGCGTGATGCCGTCGCGGGCCCGGCGGCCATGGGATGTGCGCCGGAGGGTTCCAAAGGCCCCGAAAACGGCCAGTAGCGACCAGGGAGGTGGAATGAGGCGACGGAACGAGCCGGATGCACTCCGGGGAATATT
>JAKAZP010000154.1 GCA_021815905.1 Pseudomonadota bacterium
CGGGCCTCCTCGCCGGGTGAGCTCGGCTTCGAACTCGGCGCGTTTGGGAAAGGATTTCTGGGTTCCGGTTCGGGTCGTGGACATGGCGGCATAGAGATTCGCGCGGGTGACGGCTTCCTCCTCCGCTCTCCCCTCGCTGAGGAACACCGCGAGGCTTCCGATGAACGCATCGCCGGCGCCGGTGGTGTCGGTCGTCGCGACCGGGAAAGCCGGCACGTGCACCCGCTTCGACGCGGACGCCAGCACCGCGCCACGCGATCCGAGCGTGAGGACCACCCGGGGGATTCCGCGCGCGAGCAGGGCATCCACGCAGGCATTCACATCGTCCGGCGTCTGCACCCGCCGTCCGCTGATCACCTCGGCTTCGGTCTCGTTCAGGATCAGGTAGTCGGCGAGGGCGAGCGCGGCCGGATCGGCCGGTAGCGCCGGCGCCGGGTTGACGATGCAGCGCACGTCGTGCGCCTTGGCCACGCGGATCGTGTGGTAGACGGTCTCGAGGGGCACCTCGAACTGCAGGAGCACCATGTCCGCGGCCGCGATCTGCGGGGTCGCGGCGTCGACGTCGGCGGGGGTCAGAAGATCATTCGCCCCTTTGGCGACGATGATGCGATTCTCGCCGTCGGCCGCGACCAGGATCAGGGCCGCTCCGGTCGCGACGCCGGGTATCACCCGTACGGCGGACGTTCCGACGCCCGAGGCATTGAAGTTCTTGACCGTCTCCACTCCGAACAGATCGCCCCCCACGGCGGCGACCATCTCCACGCCCGCCCCGCAGAGGGCCGCGGCCACGGCCTGATTGGCGCCCTTGCCGCCGAATCCCATGTCGAACCCCGTTCCGAAAACCGTCTCCCCGCCCCGCGGAACGACATCGGTCATGAATTGCAGATCGGTGTTGGCGCTGCCAACGACGGCTATGCGGGGTTTGTTGGCCACGGGAGGTCTCCTCTATATCGGCTTTCAGCGATCAGATGCTCTTCACGGAATCGCGCTCGACGAGGGTGACGTCGAAGACGGTGGCGCGGCTCGGAATGCTTGCGCCCGACATGCGCTCCTGCAGCAGCTCCACGGCGCGCTTGCCGATGGCCGCGAGCGGCTGGGCGATCGTCGTCAGCCGCGGGCTGACCACCCTGGCCCAGCTGATGTCGTCGAAGCCGGTGACCGAGACGTCGCCCGGAACGTTGACATCCTGCTCGGCGAGAAAATGGATGGCATTGATCGCAATCAGATCGTTCGCGGCAACGATCAGCGTCGCCCGCCGCCGGCGCAGCAGCGCATCCCTCGCCTCGCGGGTCAGGATGCCATCGAAGCCGACGCGCACTTCCCAGGCGATCTCGATGCGCTTGGGAAAGGCGCGCACGAAGCCGTTGCGCCGCTGCTGCGCACTCTGGAGGTGTGTCGGCCCCGACAGCAGCCCAACCCGGGTGTGGCCCTGCTGCAGGGCGTACCGGGCGAGGAGCTGGCCCCCCATGGGGTAATCCGAGTGCACGGCGGCGAATCCCGGCCGCGGACGGTCGATCAGCACGACGGGCCGATCGAGGGTGCGCAGCGGCGCCGGCATATGAGGTCCGACCGGACACCAGATCACCCCGTCCACGCCGTGCTGCGATAGCAGCAGCAGGCCGTCGCTTTCGCCCTCGGCGGCGCCCTGGCTGTCGATGAGACAGACCAGGAGCCCCAGCTGGCGCGCGGTGTTCTCCACCGCCTGGGCAAGCTGCGGGAAGAAGGGATTGGTGAGATCGGGGAGCACCAGACCGATCGCGCGCGTGCGGCCCTTGCGCATCGCCTGCGCCGCGCGGTGGGGCCGGTAGCCGAGCTCCCTGGCCGCGCGCAGGACTTTTTCCCGCACCGCCTCGCCGACGTTCGGCTTGTCGTTCAGGACATTCGAAACGGTAGCGACCGACACCCCGACTGTGGCGGCGAGATCCTTTATCGTTGTCATCGTGCGTCTATGGCACGGCCCCCATTGCCGCGCTATCTACAGCAGATGACACCGAGTATACCCTGAGGGCGACGAAGAAAAAAACGTTTAACCGCGGCCGCTCCGTCCGGCCTTCCCAACGCGCGTAGCGGCGCGCGCCGTGTTTCCCGCGCTGCTTGCGTCGCGGCGAAATGCGCGCGCGAGCGGCGGAAGCGGCGCTCAGAGAAACGAGGTGCCGTGCCCGAGGGGCGGCAGGCCGAGGTGCCCCGCCAGGCTCTGCCCGATGTCCGCGAAGCTCGAGCGCCGGCCGATCGGACCTGAGCCCACCTCGGCGCCGAAGGCGAGCACGGGCACATACTCGCGGGTGTGATCGGTGCCGCGGAAAGTCGGGTCGCAGCCATGATCGGCGGTGACGATCCCGACATCGCCCGGAAACATGCCGGCCCGCAGAGCCGGAAGATACCGATCGAATCGCTCGAGCGCCTCGGCGTAACCGCGCACATCGCGCCGGTGGCCGAAGTTGGTGTCGAAGTCGACGCAATTGGCGAACAGGAGGCTACGGTCGGGCGCGCCGCGCATCGCTTCGAGCAGCCGATCCATCACGGCATCGTTGCCGTGCGCCTTGACGGTCCGCGTCACGCCCCGATGCGCGAAGATGTCGGCGACCTTGCCGACGCAGATCACTTCCCCGCCGGAGGCCTTGAGCACGTCGAGCAGCGTCGGGCCGTGAGGAGGCGTCGCGAGATCGCGCCGATTGCCGGTGCGGGTGAACGTGCCGGCGCTCTCCCCGACGAAGGGCCGTGCGATGACCCGCGCGATATGCCAGGCGTCCACCAGCTCGCGGGCGACCTGACACAGCGCATAGAGTCTTTCCAGGCCGAAGCGCTGCTCGTGCGCGGCGATCTGCAGAACGGAATCGCCGGAGGTGTAGACGATCGGCGCGAGCGTGCGCAGGTGCTCCTCGCCGAGCTCCGCGATGATCTGCGTACCGGAGGCATGCCGATTGCCGAGGATGCCCGGGATGCCGCCGCGCTCGATGAGAGCTTGCGTCAGCGCCTGAGGAAAGCAGGGCTGCGTGTCGGGAAAGTAGCCCCAGTCGAACTCGACCGGCAGGCCCATCATCTCCCAATGCCCGCTCGGGGTGTCCTTTCCGCGGCTGCGCTCGGCGGCGTAGCCGAACCTCCCGGTCCGGGTCGGCGGCCGAGCCGCGGGCAAGGCGGCTCCGCGAGCGCTCTCGGCGGCGTCGAGCAGACCGAGAGATGCGAGGTTCGGGATCTCGAGCGGACCGGCGTGATCGCCGCCGGCGCGCCCGGCGGCGCGGGCTTCGATGATGTGGCCGAGGGTATCGGCCCCCGCGTCACCGTAGGCCTGCGCGTCGCCTGCCGCTCCGATACCGAGAGAATCCAGAACGACGACGATGGCCCGTCCCATCTGTGATCCCATCCTTCTTTGCGTGCCGGCCGGCTTCCGGGGATCCGCGCGGGCCCCGGAGCGTGTCCGCGCGCCGCCTCGGCGCACGACACGGTCCGCCGTGCCCGAGCGCGCGGTGTCCGATCCCGCGGCGGGATCCGCCACGCGGCGGGATCCGGCGGGGGGCTGCGGGCGGCAGTCTAGTATCGAGTTGACCAATGAGTCAAACATCGCTCCCGGCCCGGGCGAGGCGCCGATGAACCGGGAGCGGAGCGCCGGCGCGGGCCGCGCCGGAACCAACAGAATGGCCGCTGTCGGGCCGCCGATCCGCGCCGCGCTTCGATTGACTTGGGTTCCCCGCTTCGGTACCGTACTTGACCGATTGGTCCAGATCCAGCGTCTCACCAGAGACCCTCTGCACCGGGCGTGACATGAGTTCGACCGCTGGCCCCGACCCGACGATCGCATTCCCGCGGATGAAATCCGATCGAGCGCGCACCGAAGGCGGCAACGCGCCCGCGCCCTCGCGTCAGTCCGGAATCGAGTTCGATGCGGGCTGGCTCGGCCGGGTGCGCGTCAATCTCTCGGCCGTCGAGCGCCGCGTGACGACCCTTCCCGGGCGGCGCACCGTGAAGAAGCAGTGGCAGGCCGCGTGGCTCCTCAAGGCCGTCACGCTGATGGACCTGACGACGCTCTCGGCCGACGACACCGCCGGGCGTGTGGCGCGCCTGTGCGCCAAGGCGCGCGCCCCCGTTCGGGCCGATCTGTTGGAATCCTTGGGCTGGGACGGGCGCGCGCTGACGACCGCGGCGGTCTGCGTCTATCACGACATGGTCCCGACCGCGCGCACGGCGCTCGCGGGCACCGGCATCGCCGTGGCGGCCGTCTCGGCGGGATTCCCGGCCGGCTTGTCGCCCTTCGAGACGCGCCTCGAGGAGATCAGGCGCTCGGTCGCCGCCGGCGCGACCGAGATCGACGTGGTGATCAGTCGCCGCCTGGCGCTGACCGCCGACTGGCAGGGGCTGTACCGGGAGATCCGCGCATTCCGGGAGGCCTGCGGTCCGGCCCGCATGAAGACGATCCTCGGTACCGGGCAGCTCGGCTCGACCGGCCGGGTGGCGAAGGCCGCGCTGGTCGCGATGATGGCCGGGTCGGACTTCATCAAGACCTCGACGGGAATGGAGCCGGTGAACGCCACGCTGCCGGTGAGCCTCGTCATGATGCGCATGATCCGGGAATTCGCCGAGCGCACCGGACAGCAGATCGGCTTCAAGCCGGCAGGCGGCATCTCCAGCGCCAAAACGGCCCTCACTTATCTGATGCTCGTGAAGGAGGAGCTCGGGGATGAGTGGCTGACTCCCGGGAGATTCCGGTTCGGCGCCTCGCGGCTGCTCGGCGACATCGAGCGCCAGCTCGAGCACCAGGTCACGGGCCGATATTCGGCGGCCCACCGCCATCCCATGGGTTAGACAGAGCGCGCCAGGATCCGGATCTCCATGAGCAGCGTCCCGGAAATCTTCGATGCCCTGAGCTACGGTCCCGCCCCGGAGGATGCGGGCGCGGTGCGCGAGTGGCTCGCGTCGCATGCGGAGGGCTTCCGGCTCTTCATCGGCGGGCAGTGGCGGAGCTCGCGCGGGCAGAGTCCGCGAATTCAGTGCCTCAATCCCTCGAGCGGCGAAGTCCTCTCGAGCCTCACGCAGAGCTGCGCCGAGGACCTCGATGACGCGGTGGCCTGCGCCGAGAGCGCGCTGCCGTCGTGGTCGAAATCGGGGTACGAGCGCGCCCGGGTGCTCTACGCGCTCGGGCGACTCATCCAGAAGCACAGCCGCTTCTTCGCCGTGCTCGAATCGCTCGACAACGGCAAGCCGATCCGCGAGACGCGCGATCTCGACGTGCCGCTGGCGGCGCGTCATTTCACGTATCACGCGGGCTGGGCGCAGCTCGTTGAGCGAGAGCTCCCCGACCGCGAGCCGCATGGGGTCGTCGGCCAGATCATTCCGTGGAATTTCCCGCTGTTGATGCTCGCGTGGAAGGTGGCTCCGGCGCTCGCCGCGGGCAATTGCGTCGTGCTCAAGCCCGCGGAGGACACGAGCCTGAGCGCGCTGTTCTTCGGGAGCCTGTGTCTCGAGGCGGGAGTGCCGCCCGGGGTCGTCAACATCCTCACCGGAGACGGCAGGGTGGGAGAGCTGATCGTCGCTCACCCGGGGATCCGCAAGATCGCCTTCACCGGCTCGACGGAGGTGGGCAAGCTCATTCGCCGCGCCACCGCCGGCACCGGCAAGTCGCTGACGCTCGAGCTCGGCGGCAAGTCGCCGTTCGTCGTCCTGGAGGATGCCGACCTCGATGCCGCCGTCGAGGGGTTGATCGATGCCATCTGGTTCAACCAGGGCCAGGTGTGCTGCGCCGGATCGCGTCTGATCGTCGAGGAAAGCGTGCTGGCCGCGCTGATCGGAAAGATCAAGACGCGGCTCACGCACCTGCGCATCGGCGATCCGCTCGACAAGGCGATCGACATGGGCGCGCTCATCACGCCCGCGCACCGTGAGAAGGTGCGGCATCTGGTCGAGCAGGCGCAGGCGCAGGGCGCGACGGTGTGGCAGCCGCAGATTCCGCTGCCGCGGCAAGGCGCCTACTTCCCCCCGACGCTGCTGACGGAGGTCTCGCCGGCCAACATCGTGTGGCGCGAGGAGGTGTTCGGGCCGGTGCTGGCAACGACCAGCTTCCGCACGCTCGAGGAGGCGGTGGAGCTCGCGAACAACTCCCGCTACGGCCTCGCCGCCACGCTCTACACCGAGAACATCAATCGGGCGCTCGAGCTCGCCGTGAAGCTGAAGGCGGGCGTGGTGTGGATCAACACCACCAATCAGCTCGATGCGGCCTGTGGTTTCGGCGGCATCCGCGAAAGCGGCTTCGGGCGGGAGGGCGGCCTCGAGGGCATGCTCGATTACCTGCGCGAGCGCGACGCGTGGATCGCGGACCCCGGATCGGATGTGAGCGCGAGCGAGCGCTCGCGCCCGCCCGAGCGCGCCGCGGCGCCGCTCG